>JACCVN010000331.1 GCA_013698165.1 Parachlamydiaceae bacterium
GCCTAATTTGGGATAGATACGTAGTTCACCATTTGCACCTTCATAATCGCCTGTGTGTCCATACCATCCATCACCAGTCATAAAGCCAATTGCATGGTTTGTCGGATGTAAATCAGTTGTGACCTGCAAGTTAGTCTGAATGAGTTCCAATGAGCTTGGCACCTTTAACAATTTATTATTTTGAAGTGCATTTGAAAACGCTAAGAGATCCTGCCCTGTAGAGTATGAGCATCCTGCAGGTGTCGCGCGTAGGGGAAGAAAACGGTGATTGCTTTCGAGTTCTTTACTATTTTCCCCCATGTATCCTATAGCAGTGCTTGAGGATTGCATTGTTTTAAGTTGATAATTGGAATTTTTCATCTCCGCGACATTAAAGATTTTTTCTTGGATATATGTATAATAGTCCATTTTAGAAACGTTTTCGATGATGGCACCAAGGAGAACAAAACCTAAGTTGCTATAACTGCATTGAGTTCCCGGTATAAACGAAGGCTCCTTATTTTTGGTGTTCTCAATAAAGCCTTTTGGAGTTTCAATCTCCCAGTAATTCCCTTCAATCTTCCCAGCGCCACCAGTATGTGTGAGAAGTTGATGGATAGTCACTTTTTTCATATTTTCGTTCGTGATTTCATTAGAAAGATGCTTTCCGTTAGGATCAACTTCAACCAAAGATAATTCCTTAGAAAGATACTTTCCGATAGGATCGTCCAAAGATAATTCCTTCTGCTCCATGAGCTGAAGAATCCCCACGATAGTAAACATTTTAGTCATCGAGGCTAAATTAAATTGTGTATTATCATCGTTTAATTTTTTAAGTTCAATATTTCTAAAACCAGTGTATGTTTCTAAAAGAGTGTCGCTATTATTCTTAGCGATTATTACAGTACCCGAAAAGTCTTTATTTTTTGACAATTTTTCGATGTGCAGTTGAATAGCATTAATTTCTTCCGCTTCAGTTTTCGTAGGCGCCAAAATCGTAGCAATTGTGTTTTTAAAAATAACTGATTCTTTTTTTACAATTCCTTGATTTTCTTGAAGAGAACCAGAAAATCCACCAAAACTTACTAATCCTCCGGTTGAAATATGAGTTTTTAAACGGGCAATTTCCTCATCACTTCCTTTTATTTTATAATTGATTTTATCAATACTTATAACATTTATCGGCAGATGTGCCACATTTTGATCTATTTTTTTTAGTTGGAAGGAGTGAGCGCCAGAATTATCAGAAAAATTTAGAGAATAATTAGGTATCATAATGCCCTCCCTCGTTAAAAATTATTATAGCATTAATTAATATGTGCCGCATACATTTTTCATGTAACAACAATTCAAAAAAGAGATTCTTTTTCTACTAAGACAACCTGATAGGCGAGTTTGATGAATGTTCCAAAAGAGCCTTTGCTGTCGATTCGCGGCTAGGGTAGTCGCCTGCCGCGTCTCGCAGCAGGAGTAGAGATAGACAGAGACAGCATGTACGTTTCACTGGCTCTTGCTGCCAGACGCAGCAGGCTACAAAAAAGCCCATAACATAGCCTCAATTGAGGCTGTGTTATGGGCTTTATAAGATCAACTCTAGGTTAACTTAGAACGAGTCGTCGAAGCTAAAGACCAGTTCTTCTTCGAGTTCACGGTCGACGAAATTCTTCACGCGGCGATGTCTTTCGAAACCTGTACCGCCCGGAATGATGTGACCCATGATCACGTTCTCTTTAAATCCGAGCAAGTAGTCAGTTTTTCCAGCACAAGCAGCTTCTGTTAGGACGCGAGTTGTATCTTGGAAGGACGCCGCCGAAATAAATGATTCCGTACTAAGCGATGCTTTGGTGATTCCCAAAAGAACCGGCAGACCTTGAGCGGGCTTACCGCCCTCTCTGACAACCTTTTGGTTTTCCAACTCAAATTCCTTCTTATCAACTTCTTCACCGTAAAGCAGGCTTGTATCACCTGGATCAGCAACCCGAACTTTTTTAAGCATCTGGCGAACAATAATCTCAATGTGTTTATCGTTAATATCTACACCTTGTAGACGATAAACTTCTTGAACCTGGTTAACCAAGTACTTTTGAAGTTCGCGTACACCGCAGATCTCCAGGATCTCGTGTGGAATAACAACACCACCGGTAAGCTGCTGCCCCTTAATCACATGGTCACCACGCTGAACAACTAAGTGTTTAGTGTGAGGAATAAGATGCTCTTCTTCCATTCCTGAAACTTCATCGCGCACAACAACAATACGCTTGCTCTTTTGAACACCACGGAAGTCGACAACACCATCAATTTTGGCAATCTCTGCAGAATCGCGAGGCTTACGAGCTTCAAAAAGCTCAGCAACGCGCGGCAGACCACCCGTAATATCCTTGGTTTTCATCGCTGCACCGCGAGGCAATCTTGCTAGCAGCTTACCTGCTGTTGAGAATTGACCCTCTTCAACAGAGATGATAGCTCCAGAAGGAATTGGATAGGTACCAATAAGATCCTGATAGCCTTCATCCGCGTAAATAACAATCTGTGGATGCAGTTCACCACGATGCTGCTTAACAACCAACTCAGTCTGACCTGTTTGTTTGTTAATATTGCGCTCTGTGGAGATACCTTCTACAAGGTCTTCATATTTTACATATCCAGGGCGGTCGCAAATAATTGGAATATTATGCTGTTCCCAAACGGCAACTTTCGTTCCGATCTTAACCTTCGAACCATCCGGCAATAGAATCTTAGTCCCAAGCTCAACGTTAAAGGCTTGGAGCGGTTCAATCGATTTTGTGCTTAAGAGTTTCTTATACTCTTCAAGCGAACGACCTTCATCCCGAACAATATTCAATGAACCGTTTTTGTTCAGTGAAATCCATTGACCTTCATCATTCTTAACAATCCGCAGATCAAGATAGACTAGGATACCTTCATGCTCAGCGTTAATCTCTGGGCTGACACTTGCAGACGCAATACCACCCAAGTGGAACGTACGCATCGTCAACTGAGTTCCAGGTTCACCGATCGACTGAGCAGCGATAATCCCGACAGCTTCACCCATGCTAACTTTGCGACCGTTGGCAAGATTGACACCATAACATTTGGCGCAAACACCACGACGAGTTTCACATGTAAGTACAGATCGGATTTTAACACTTTCAATGCCTGCGTCATCAATCCCTTCCGCTTGCTGGATAATAAGGGTCTCTCCGCCTTTAGCCAGCAGCTTAGTGCGGTCACCAGGCAAGTAAATATCATCGCAAACAGTACGGCCAAAGAGACGATCTTTGAGTGAAAGAAGTTCTTCCTGACCCTGTTTAATGGCAGAAACTTCAATACCGTTCAGCGTTCCGCAATCTTCTTCTGTAATAATCACATCCTGACCTACGTCAACCAAACGGCGGGTCAAATATCCGGAGTCAGCAGTTTTCAGTGCCGTATCCGCCAAACCTTTACGCGCACCGTGTGAGGAAATGGAGAATTCCAATACCGTCAATCCCTCGCGGAAGTTAGACGTAATTGGCGATTCAATAATCGCACCTGAAGGTTTTGCCATCAAGCCGCGCAAAGCGCCAAGCTGCTTAATTTGCGATTTGTTACCACGCGCACCGGAGTCAAGCATCAGGTATAGTGGGTTCATGCGTGAATCTTCAACCTGATTAATCAACTTGAACAGCTCTTCAGAAAGATTTTCTGAGACTTCAGTCCAAATACTAATCGTCTTGGATTTACGCTCACCATCAGTGATAATACCATCTTCATACTGCTTTTTGACAATAGAAACGCGCACATGAGCTTCTTCAATAATTTGTGCCTTATTTGTCGGGATACGTACATCGCATACACCCATAGACAAGGACGCTTTTGTAGCTTCAGCAAATCCAAGAGCTTTCAAATTATCAAGAAAGCGAACAGTCGATTCCAAACCGGCTTTTTTGTAGCAAAGCAGGACCAGTTCACTCATCTTTTTCTTTGGCAAACTATAGTTTTGAAAGCCTAACTCTTTAGGGACAATTGTGTTAAAGAGAACACGTCCTGGAGTTGTTTCAATGATTCCACCTTCAATACGCACTTTGATATGCTCATGGATATGCAAACCACGACTAAAATACTCCCCTTCGCCTCTTTCAAGCATTTCAGGATCATACCAGTTGTAGCTACCACTGGAATTCAAGGCCATCAGCACTTCATCGGCATCTCTAAAGATGCGCATTTTGCGCCCGAACTTTTCAGTATAATAGAGTGGATCGCACATCAAGTAATACAACCCAAGTGTCATATCTTGAGAAGGCACAGCGACAGGTTTTCCTGAGGATGGCAAGAAGATGTTATCCGGCGCCATCATCAATAGTTTAGCTTCCAACTGCGCTTCTACAGACAAAGGAACATAAACGGCCATTTGGTCACCGTCAAAGTCGGCGTTAAACGCAGCGCAAACAAGAGGATGCACACGAATCGCTTTTCCTTCGATCAACACAGGTTCGAAAGCCTGGATTCCCAAACGGTGAAGTGTAGGAGCACGGTTAAGTAGAACAGGGTGACCTTTAATGATATCTTCAAGAACATCCCAAACTTCTGTCGCATGGCGATGGATCATTTTTTTGGCTGAGCGGATAGTATAAACCAAGCCCAAATCTTTCAAGCGCTTAACAATAAAAGGCTCAAAAAGCTCTAGAGCCATTAACTTTGGCAAACCGCACTGATTGAATTTAAGCTCTGGGCCCACAACAATTACAGAACGACCAGAGTAGTCAACACGTTTACCAAGAAGATTCTGACGGAAACGACCTTGCTTACCTTTTAACATTTCAGAAAGGGATTTCAATGGGCGATTACCTGTTCCCATGACCGGGTGACCATGACGACCATTATCAAATAACGCATCGACAGCTTCTTGCAGCATCCGCTTTTCGTTGCGAATAATAACATCAGGAGTCTTCAACTTCAAAATTGCTTTTAAGCGATTGTTTCGGTTGATGACGCGACGATAGAGGTCATTCAAGTCAGAAGTCGCAAAACGACCGCCATCGAGAGGTACTAGGGGACGAAGATCAGGTGGAAGAACAGGGACAGCCTGAAGTACCATCCAATCAGGTTTATTGTCGGAAGAAACAAAACTTTCCACAATTTTCAAACGTTTAGCAAGCTTCATACGCGCTTGCTGAGATTTTGTTTTGCGCAACTTTTCTTTCAAATCAACTAGCAGGGATTGCAGGTCTTCTAACGCCAACAGTTCTTTAATTGCCTCGCCACCCATTTTAGCAACAAAGGAATCGCGGCCCCATTTCTCTTGAGCTTCGCGGTATTCAACGTCGTTGAGAAGCTGTTTGCGCTCTAAATCAGTATGGCCAGCCTCGGTAACAACATATTCTTCGTAATAGATGATACGTTCCAGATCTGCAGATGACATTCCTAATACGTTACCAATGCGTGAAGGCATAGTTTTGAAAAACCAAATATGGACAACCGGTACCGCAAGATCGATATGGGCCATTCTTTCACGTCTGACTTTCGATAAGGTCACTTCTACACCACAACGGTCGCAGATAATGCCCTTATGCTTAATTTTCTTATACTTTCCGCAAGCACATTCCCAATCGCGTGTGGGACCAAAAATTTTCTCACAAAACAATCCGCCTTTCTCAGGTTTGAACGTCCGATAATTGATTGTTTCAGGCTTTTTGATCTCGCCGCGTGACCATTTATTGCGGATCACCTCTTCCGAGGCAATACGGATGGTCAACTTGTCAAACTGCTGCTCTTGCTGATGGTCTTCTAACATGCAACTCTCCTAAAAATGTACTAGCAGCGGGACTTGTTCGTTTTGCACACATCTACACCCCTTCTTAGCAAAGCTAAGAAGGGGTAATTGCGCTAATCAGTTATTATTTAGAACAAAGTCTAATCGCGTCATTTGGGATATCTTTTAAACTGGAGCCTTAGTCATCAGAGACAGATTCTGTTCTGATATCTAATCCAAGGCCCTGCATCTCTTTAATCAATACGTTAAAGGACTCAGGCGTTCCCGAACGCAGAAGGTTTTCTCCTTTGACAATCGATTCATAAATACGGGTCCGTCCAGCGACGTCATCCGACTTTACGGTCAAAAGTTCTTGGAGAAGGTGCGCAGCACCATAGGCTTCTGCTGCCCAGACCTCCATCTCTCCGAAACGCTGACCACCCATCTGAGCTTTACCGCCCAATGGTTGTTGAGTGACAAGAGAGTATGGGCCGACCGCGCGAGCGTGAATTTTATCGGCAACAAGGTGGCTCAATTTCATCAAATAGATGTAGCCAACGACCACCGAGTTATCAAAGCGTTCACCTGTACAGCCATTATAAAGGAAAAACTTACCATTATCTGAAAGACCTTGCTCACGCATCATTTTCCAGATTGATTCTTCAGAGAAACCCTCAAATACCGGGCTTTGAACATAGATGCCCGCTCTTTTGGCTGCGAAGCCAAGGTGCGTTTCAAAAAGCTGACCCATGTTCATCCGAGAAGGTACACCCAAAGGATTTAAAATCACTTCAACGGGAGTTCCATCTTCAAGATAGGGCATGTCTGCTTCTAATACAATGCGTGAGACCACCCCTTTGTTACCGTGACGGCCAGCCATTTTATCGCCGACTTGAAGTTTACGTTTTGATGCCACATAGACTTTCACTTGGCGTATGATGCCCGGTTCTAAGTCAGTATCACCTTTGCGCATAAATTCAATTTCAGCCTTATATTGGACTTCCAGAGCCTGCAACTGTATGGAATAATCAAATAGCAACTGCTTCAACACAGTGTATAGATCGTTATCAGGAGCAATTAAATCTTCTACATTTTCTTTTTCAAGGGCTTCAATCATCTCTTGGAAAATTGGCGCACCTTCTTCAATGATTACTTCTGCAGTACGACGATGCACAATTGTGCCGGGAGCTACTTCATTCAGGAGTAAAGCGCCCAATCTTTCATGTCTTTCAACACGTAAGTCTTGCTGCTTGGATTTATACTCTTTTTGAATTTCTTTAAGCTTAGAAGCTTCTTCGACCAATTCATCATCGCTCTTAGAAAGTCGGTCACGGCGGCTAAAGACTTTAACATCCATGACAATCCCTTCAGTGCCTGGAGGCGCCACAAGAGAAGCATCTTTAACGTCTGCAGCTTTTTCACCGAAGATTGCACGCAATAAGCGTTCTTCAGGAGCTAGTTCCGTTTCAGATTTAGGAGTAATCTTACCTACCAAAATATCGCCCGCTTTGATCTCAGCGCCGACGCGCACAATGCCGTCATCGCCTAAATTGATCAAGGCTTCTTCGGAGACATTTGGAATGTCGCGAGTGATCTCTTCTTTACCTAATTTGGTATCACGAGCAGTCAGTTCAAACTCTTCAATATAAATAGATGTGTAGGTATCTTCGCGCAAATGTTTTTCAGAGATAATGATCGCATCTTCAAAGTTATAACCGTACCATGGCATAAACGCGACAAGCACGTTTTTACCTAAGGCCACTTCACCTTTATCAGTTGCTGGTCCATCGGCTAAAACGTCGCCGGCTTTAATTTCATCACCGACATGACAAAGCGGTGTTTGATTAATGCAAGTTCCTGCGTTTGAGCGTACAAACTTCTTAAGATGATAGGTTTTCTTTTCCATGCGGTTATCTGTTGGAGCAACCACAATCCTAAAGCCATCTACAAAATCAACTACCCCATCTTCATGAGCAATAACAACAGCTCCGGAATCGCGTGCAGAACGAGCTTCAAGACCGGTTCCTACCAATGGAGCTTCCGGCTTAATTAGCGGGACCCCTTGCCTTTGCATGTTAGAACCCATCAAAGCGCGGTTAGCATCATCATGCTCAAGGAACGGAATCAATCCCGTTACAATAGAAACTAACTGTTTTGGCGACACATCCATGTGCGTAGCAGCACTAGTTTCAATTTCAACAGGCTCTCCTCTGTGACGGCCCCAGCAAACTGTTTCTTCAAACATGCCAAACTTATCAAGCTTCGCTGAAGCCTGGGCGATGATGCAACGCTCTTCATAATCCGCAGTCATGTATTCAATTTCATCTGTTACAATCCCATCGCGCACAATACGGTAAGGAGTTTCAATAAAACCGAATTCATTGATCTTAGCGTATGTCGAGAGTGAAGTGATCAAACCAATGTTTGGACCTTCAGGAGTTTCAATTGGGCAGATACGTCCATAGTGGCTAGAGTGAACGTCACGAACTTCGAAGCCAGCGCGATCACGGTTTAAGCCTCCGGGTCCAAGTGAAGAAAGACGACGTTTGTGCGTCAATTCAGCAATTGGGTTAGCTTGATCCATAAACTGCGACAATTGCGAACGACCAAAGAAGTCTTTAAGCACTCCTGAGAGACCCTTTGCAGAAACAATTTTTCCTGGTGTCAAAGTATCTGAAGAGAAGTCAAAGAGGTTCATACGTTCACGGATAATTTTCTCCATACGAGCAAGGCCGATGCGGCATTGATTTTGAATCAATTCACCAACAGAACGGACGCGACGATTGCCCAAGTGGTCGATATCATCGATCGAAACATCTTCATCGCCGGCTTTAAGGCGGATCAAATACTTCAGTGCGCCAATAACGTCTTCTTTTGAAAGTGTAACCACTTGCAAAGTTTCGTCGTTGACAGGAACGCCAAGCTTTGAATTAAGTTTATAACGGCCTACGCGTCCTAAGTTATAACGCTTAGGATCGAAGAATAGACGCATGATTGCAGAACGGGCATTGGAAAGAGTTGCAGGTTCACCCGGTCTAATTTTGCGGTAAAAATCTTTTAAGGCAGATTCATAAGAATCTGTTGGATCCTTGATAAGCATTTTTATGATCGGACTGCTTTCATCAGCGTCTTCAGCAATACGGATTTGATCCATGCCTGCGTCGACCATGCGTTTAAGCATTGCAGTTGTCAGCTTTTCTCCAGCTTTACCAAATAAAAGATTGCTTTCTTCATCCAAGACATCTTGAGCAAGAATCTTCCCGACCATTTTCACAAAATCTTTTTCAGATTTAATTTTGACTTTGCGTGTCGTGAAAAATTCTTCTATGATATCGGCATTAGTAGAATAACCCAGAGCGCGAATAAAGGTGGTGGCCAGAATCTTGCGTCTGCGTTTCTTTCTATCGATATAGATATGAATAAGGTCATTGGTATCAAATGCGCCTTCGAGCCAACTGCCGCGATAAGGAATGATGCGGAAAGAGTAGATGACAGTTCCGCGCGCATGGCGCTCTTGTTCAAAGCAAGCGCCTGGAGATCGGTGCATTTGTGATACAACTACCCGTTCAGCGCCATTGATAACAAAAGTCCCCTTATCAGTCATAAGAGGAATTGTCCCCATATAGACTTCTTCTTCTTTAATACCCGTTTCATCGGTAAGGCGGAATTTGACTTTCAAAGTCACACTGTAGGTAATTCCACGGCGGATGCTCTCATCCGGATTATATTTGGGAACGCCCAAACTATATGATACAAACTCTAAAATTGTTTTTTCATCGTAAGATTTGATCGGAAAGATCTCATTAAAAACCTCTTGTAAACCTACATTTTCCCTTTCATCAGGAAATTTGTTGATCTGCAAAAACTGGTTATACGATTTGACTTGAATTTCAATGAGGTTTGGAAGGTCAATAATTTCCTTCTTGTCGACAAAACTGACGCGATGTGGCGGCCTTTTCAACATCCTGAAAGACTCCCTAGTATAGCTGGAGGAAGCAGTTGCAAAAAATCAATTGGGGCGCAATTCAGTAAATTGGCCTCCAAAGCAAGTTTTGGAACTCCCTCTGACGATTTATCTAAAAAAAATGGTACAAAAAATTGCTCAATTAGCAAATACAACAGATCCAATGAAACAAAAGTAATGAAACTATATAGGCAAAGCTGTGGATTTCATGAGTCGTGGACAGAGACTACACTACCTGCAAGCAGTATAATTCATAACGACCAACACTTTAGCTTATACCTATATATAAGTAAAGCTAAAATGTTGATCGCTTTGTTCGACTGTAAAGAATCTAAGACTACAGACCTTTTAGAACAGCTTTAGCGCCTGTATCATCGATCTTCTTCTTAATTGCTTCAGCTTCCGCTTTTGGAGCAGATTCTTTAACAACTTTTGGAGCACTGTCGACAAGATCTTTAGCTTCTTTTAAGCCTAGGCCAGTGATCTCACGGATAACTTTAATGACGCCAATTTTCTTATCGGCAGGAACATCTGTCAATGTGATTTGGAAATCTGTAGCTTCAGCTTCTGCAGGTGCAGCAGCAGCAGCAGGAGCCATAGCAACTGCAGCAGCTGCAGCTTTTACGCCCCACTTCTCTTCAAGAAGAGTTTTTAGTTCTGACATTTCTAAAACTGTCAATTGACTTAGATCTTCAACTAGTTGTTCAGTATTTTTTTTCACGGTGCTACCTCTCCATTTTCTTCTAATTTAACTTTATTATCTAGGCAGTAGATGACGCTCGACATAATCGCATCCATCACAGCCAAAGTTTGAGCCATCGGAGCTTCAAGCAGCCCGAGGAATTGAGCTCTCATTTCATCTTTTGTTGGCAGCTGAGACAGCGCCAAAACTTGTGGGCCATGGTATAGTTGTCCATCGAAACGGCCACCAATGACTTCAATTGACTTATCATTTTGTTGGCTAAACTGAAAGACGAACTTAGTCGTTTCAAGAGGATCGTGTCCACCGTAAACAACGCCGATATGTCCAGTTAGGTCAACCGAATCCAGCTCGATTCCCACTTCGCGAGAAGCTCTCAGCAAGATACGTTTGCGCATGACTTCAACATTGCCGCCCATTTTGCCGACTTCGCGACGAAGTTCACCAAATTTGTTGGCAGACAATTTTCCGTAGCGCATGATAATAAAGGAACTATCTTTTTCGATCTGTTCCTTGACTTCCTCTAGAAGAAGCTGTTTTTCTTGTCTCATGCGGAGCCTCCCTCTAAATCACGTTGGTCAAGCTTAATGCCGGGGCCCATAGTTGATGATAGCGCCAAAGATTTGATATATTGGCCGCGAGCAGTTGGAGGTTTTGCTTTCTGCACAGCGATTAGAAAAGCGCGAATGTTTTGTTCGATCTTTTCATCATCGAATGAAAGCTTGCCTACTGCGCTATTGATCAATCCATGTTTATCGAGTCTAAACTCAATTTTACCGCCTTGCAACTCTTGAATCGCCTTGGAAATATCAGTCGTTACCGTTCCGGCTTTTGGCGTTGGCATTAATCCTCGGGGACCGAGAATTTTACCTAGCTTACCGACTTCACGCATCATTTCCGGTGTAGCGATCACCGCATCGAAATCAGTCCAGCCACCGCCGACCTTTTCCAATAAATCTTCATTGCCCGCATAGTTAGCGCCAGCAGCTAAGGCTTCTTGAACCTTCTCGCCTTTTGCAAAAACGAGGATTCGCACTTGTTTACCTGTCCCGTTCGGTAGTGAAACAGTTGCGCGAATAGCTTGGTCTGACTTGCGTGGATCAACGCCCATTTTCAAAGAGACTTCTACCGATTGGTCAAACTTCACGGTAGGGCAGCTCTTTAAAATCGCGATAGCATCTCGCATGTTATAGACTTTCGTCTTATCATACTTTTTTGCTATCTCCCGAATTCTCTTACTTAGATGACCCATATTTGTTTACTCTATTTACTCATTAATAAGATCGATGCCCATGGAACGCGCAGTCCCCAAGACAATTTTGTCAGCAGCTTCTAGGCTTGTGGCATTCATATCTTGAATTTTGTCTTCAGAAATTTTGCGCACTTGAGCATTAGAAATTTTGGCAACTTTATCTCGGTTAGGAATAGCTGATCCCTTGGGAATACTCAAGGTTTTTTTCAACATTTCAGCCACCGGAGGCTTTTTGCAGATAAACGTAAACGTTTTATCTTGGTATACGGTGATGACCACTGGCAAAATATCGCCCGCCATCGCTTGCGTTTTGGCGTTGAATTCCTTGCAAAATGCCATAATATTGACACCTGCGCCGCCCAAAGCCGGACCAATAGGAGGGGCTGGATTGGCTTTACCTGCAGGGATCTGCAACTTAATTAACTTAACAATTTTCTTTTTCGACATACATCCTCTACTATTCTAAAAGCGGTGTGATAATGAATCTTACAGTCTTACGCTTCAATTCCTTCCGGAATTTCTTCGACCTGATTGAATTCGAGATCATCGACGCGCGTATCGCGACCAAAAATGGACACTAGTACACTAAGACGCCCTTTGTCATAGAAAATATCGGTGACAGTTCCAATAAAATTGACAAAGACACCTTCGATAATTTTCACATGGTCGCCGATGGCAAACTTGTGTTTCTGAATAACTTTTTCTTTTTTGTTTTCCAATTCTTTGAGAATTTCTTCTACTTCTTTTTCTGAAAGAGCTGTGGCTTTTTCGCCGCCTAAAAATTCCAATACGCCGGCGGTTTGCTTTACATACTGCCAGGAATCGTCAGTGAGCTCCATCTTTACAAGTAGATATCCAGGCCAAAGACGTTTTTCAACAATTTTCTGTTGGCCATTTTTCACTTCTGAGACATTTTCTGTTGGCATAAGGATCGTCTCAATGAGATCGGTCATGCCCTTAAGATTGCGTTGTTCCTCGAGAGTTTTTTTGACTTTTTTTTCGTGTGTCGGCACAACTTGGACAACATACCATTTATGCATTATATCTCCCTGATTGGAATTCCCTCTCGTTCATCCAAAAATCATATGAAAAACATAGCCTACAACATTTAAAGTTGCTTGAATCAGGAAATCTACACAGTAGATACCTAGTCCTAGGGCGAAAGTTGTTCCTACAACAATTTTAGTATAGGTTCGCAGTTCGTCCGGGCTGGTCCATGTAATTCTACCGAATTCTTCTTTTATCCCACTAACAAATTCGATAATCCCAAGACCTTTGGCTGCAGCTTCTTTAGATGTAGTCGCTGGTTCTGCTTTTTTTAGTACCATTGCTTTTACTTCCGTTGCCATATCATCACCTTTGTTTAAGTGTTGAATGTTTAAGGTGGAGTGATGAACAATTCTTCGTTCATCGCTCAACGTTCAACATTCAGCACTTCAAATAATTTCACAATTCAATGCTCAAAGTTATTCTGCTTACTACAGAATGCTTTGGGACTTACGAGGAAAGACTAAATCCATTTATACGAGTGCCGAGGGATTCGAACCCCCGACCGGCGGCTTTGGAGACCGCTGCTCTACCAGCTGAGCTAGACACCCATTTTTAAAGGATGAAGGATAAAGGATAACGGATGAACACCGAACATTTGTTCGGCAAACCTCATTAGCTTTATATTCATCGATTTAAAGAAAACTCTTTAAAACACTTTTAAAATCAATGAGTGGTGAACTATAAATAGAGCACCACTCATAAATTACAATTCAGCAATTATTTGATGATTTCGGAAACAGTTCCAGAACCGATCGTGCGTCCGCCTTCGCGGATAGCAAAGCGCATCCCTTTTTCAAGAGCTACTGGCTGGATCAATTCAACGGTAATTTCAACGTTATCACCAGGCATCACCATTTCAACATCTGCTGGAAGAGTAACTGTACCAGTTACATCAGTAGTACGGATGTAAAGCTGAGGACGGTATCCAGTAAAGAATGGTTTATGACGACCACCCTCTTCTTTAGTCAAGATATAAACAGGCCCTTTGAAATTTGTGTGAGGCTTGCAAGTCCCTGGTGCAGCGAGGATCATTCCACGTTCGATATCATTTTTGACGATACCGCGAAGAAGGATACCAATGTTTTCACCGGCACGTGCTTCATCTAGAGTTTTTTGGAACATTTCTAGACCTGTGCACACAGTATCTCTTGTAGGTCCGAGGCCAACAATTTGTACCTTATCGTTAATACGGATAATCCCTTGTTCGATACGACCAGTAGCAACAGTACCTCTACCAGAAATAGAGAACACATCTTCAACAGGCAATAGGAAAGGTTTATCAATTTCACGAGCTGGAGTCGGTATCTTTTCATCGACAGTTTTCATCAATAGTTTGATGCTTTCCACCCACTTAGGATCATTTTCCAACGCTTTTAGTGCTGAACCGCGAATAATTGGCACATCATGGTAGCCTTTAGATTCTAGGAGTTCGTGCATTTCCATTTCGACGAGGTCGATAAGTTCTTGGTCGCTTTCGCCAAGCATATCGCACTTGTTGAGGTAAACAACAATAGAAGGCACTTGCATCTGACGAGCAAGTAGGATGTGCTCGCGAGTTTGAGGCATTGGACCGTCTGTAGCAGCTACAACCAAGATTGCGCCATCCATTTGGGCCGCACCGGTAATCATGTTTTTGACATAGTCGGCGTGTCCTGGGCAATCTACGTGTGCGTAGTGGCGGGCATCAGTTTCATATTCAACGTGTGTGGAGTTAATTGTAATTCCACGCGCTTTTTCTTCAGGCGTATTATCGATAGAAGCATAGTCTCTAAACTTACCTCCACCTTGTTCCGCTAAAACTTTTGTAATCGCAGCTGTCAATGTCGTTTTGCCGTGGTCAACGTGACCGATAGTGCCAATATTGACATGCGGCTTTTTCCTTTGAAAAGCTTCTTTTGCCATTGTACTTCTCCTCCGATTAAAATCGGGCTCTTTTGTTTTTATTATCTAGAGAAGGAGTTAGAAAACTTTCTCTAGAGATTTTTTCATTCTGCCCAGAATAGGAATTGAACCTACGACCGCTTGCTTACCATGCAAGTGCTCTACCACTGAGCTATCTGGGCACACAATACAACGTTACTGGATATATCCAGTAGATGATTACAGTGCCCTTGGGCAGTAACTCTCACCTTTTCCAGTGTCGAGGACAGGACACCGAAATCACGTTAGTCTACTCGGTCTTCTAAAAAATATCAACAACATAAATTTCAGCAGGTTACTTTTCTATCTTTGACGATAGATAATGCGCGCTTTTGAAAGATCATAAGGTGACATTTCAACCGTCACGACATCTCCGACCAAAACACGAATATTTTTCATTCGCATTTTGCCGCAAAGATGCGCATTGACAAGCATGCCATTTTGCAGGGCCACTCTAAAAGTCATGTTCGGGAGCAACTCTTCGACGTTTCCGTCAAGTTTAATCGTATCTTCTTTTGCCATGATGTTCTTTGGATTTTATGCGACAATCTGCCCTTGACATTCGGGTAATATGTACATATTAACATTTTAGTATTTTTTGTCAAGAAAGAATCGAGTGATCCAAGAGGAAAAAAACAAACTTGGCTTCAGTGTTTAAACAGTCTCGACTTTAGATCGGGCGCATTCAAGGGCTTTATTTAGCTTACCTGCAAATTAGGGTGTTGTTTTTGCTCCTATTTCTCCGTTGAATTTTCACATACATCTAAGTCTTTCAATTCTGCTTTCTTTAGAAGATTATGCCCTTAAATAACACCCCCGGTGGGGCAATTGCAATTGTATTGCATTATGCCCCGAATGAGGCCCCGAACCATACTTCTACCCACATCTTTTTCTTGACAGGAAAAGTGAATTTTTATTTACAAAACAATCCAAAATGCCTTAAGTTCCTCGTCAATACTTTAATGATGGGGTTTAATGTGAATAAAATTTCTGAC
>JACCVN010000332.1 GCA_013698165.1 Parachlamydiaceae bacterium
ACCATGAATTATTTGAATCCCTATATGACTCGGAAATTACTTTTAACTCTAAAAATGCATTTGTTTTTTTTAATACATTTATTTCTCATGTGACTGAATATGCAAAAAAGAAATTTGAGTTCCAGAAGCTAGATGACCCATGGTTGCTTTTTGAATTTAAGGGGCATTCTTGCAATGCACGCTTTATTGATTTAAAAGATTATATATTTGTTGCTGGTAAAGAATTAAATAAAAATATCATTGAACCAGCTAATCGAATTAAAAATTTAGATCCGTCAAAGATTGAGAGAATATTAGATAGAACTCTGGTCAAAAAAAATGTCACCAAAATCTACGAAAAGTTTAGTAAAAAACGGTCGATTATTCATTTTTCCAATGAGCTCAAAAACTCAATAGCAAAAAAATTTCATTCCGAGTTAGACAATAATATTGAAAGAGTGATGAATGAAATTACTTTAAGTGCTGTAAGGGAAGGATTAAGTACACTCATGTCTAAACTGATCAAGGACGGAGACTTGAAAGATTGTTGCAGTAAAATTTTGAAAACGTTGGAGCATAAATTGAATGATGAATATATTTCTCCACTTGCTTTTGCATCTATCGTTCAAAATGCTCTATTAGAATCCTTGCCATCAATTTTTAGTCCAATAGATGCTATTGAAAATCATATTCGAAGTCATTTTTTTCTTCCAGAAGTAATAAAAGTTGCAAATTTAAATTGGACTGGAAATATGAAAAAGTTTCAGTATTTATTTCTAGAATATAGTTTTGTCAAAAATGAAGTTGTGCTGAACACACGCACAGGTGATATTGACTGTCCGTTCTCTACAAGTCACATGGAAGCATTATTAGCTAAAACTAGATTAATATTTTTAAAATAGACTTTTCCTTAAAAAGTATAAGGGCCATACATGATTATTAATTTGTTTACTAATAATTCAAACTTTGAGGGAGTTCTTCCAAAAATTTGTGATTCCCCATTTAAGAAAAGAATGCACGTTTATGATCAAGATCATTTAAATGTAAATGCAATTACGTTGAAACGCTTCAAAAAAGAAGAAGTTATCATTCCACGTGAGAATAGCCTAATCAATCTGTTTGATATAAAAACAAAATTAAATCTAGTTATATCTTTTCAGATGCCTCATATTCAAATTCAAGCTTTAGAGATTGCTTCATCAAAAGACTATTCTAATTCTTCACAAAGTCAACAAAAGAAAATTGATAGTTTGATTTATAGTACATGTTCAAACTATCTTTACAATAATAATGATAAATTTGTTGAATTAGGAATTTTATTTTACTATGTTGCAAGTCAAAAAGAAATCCCCGTTGGTCTAGGTTTAAAAGAATATAGAATCCATGAGATAGAATCAGAAATTAAAAATTTAAAAGAGATACACCAAAAGGTATGTCCTCAGACCCTTCTTGAAATTCTACCTTCAGGAAGTTCAGCATATTTGATAAGGGCATTTGTGCGGATGATATTTCCTCCCAATGGTAGTTTTAATCTTGGAGGTTGTCAGGCTGTTCTAAATTTTATGGATACGCGTTTAGCGCTTTATTTGACTGAAGAAGCAAGACTGCAAATTATTAAAACTTTGAAACGATTAATGATTGATCCCGAATTTCAAAAATATTTTTTGCAAACATTTGAAGTAAAAGAAGAATTTAAACAGATTATCTTAGACGACGTTAAAGAGTCTAATAAGGGACCCTTTAGTTTTATTTTTGTGCGATGGGCTTTGCTGATGGTTTTATTCAAACCTCTTAGCCAAAATAAAGAACCAAATTGTTATGCTGTCGCAACTCTTTCAAATCTAATTAATGATCAACATAACTGCACTGTTATATTGTCGATATTAATCGAGGTTCTGAAATTTGGAAGTATAAATTTTGAGAATACAAGAATTCCAGCAATGCCACTTTTTGAAAGTCGACTAATATATGAAAAAGATTTCAATTCAAATTTGACTTTTAAGAGTTTAGATCTAATGACAATCTTTTCAGTTGTAAAAGAATGTCTTAATCGGATGCATTCTGTTGAACATCCAGAAACATTAGTTCCCATAAACGACATATTTGAAACTGAATTTGGTGTAGAGACAAAATCTGCAAAACAAATAATTTTCTCTTTTAAAAGAGTCTTGTTACAAGAGTTGATGCTCTCAATTGTTCAGTTCTTTTCCTGCAATTCTTTAAGGCCTTCTCATTTAAAAAAAATAAATGGCCCGATAGATGCAAAAGAGAAGCTTCTAGATTTGATTATCAAAAATGTGTTTCCTCACTCCGCTACAAATTCTAGTCTATTCACAAACGAAGATTTCAAAACCTATAAAAGTAATTTTTATGCTTCTCTAGAGAAAGTTTTATTTCTTTTAGACTTTACAAACTCAGAGGTAAAAATTGAAGGAAATCGTGTGATTTTTGAAAATCATGAAAAAGGATTTTTGATAAAGTATAAATCTTCAGATTATGACTCTTTTAAAGATGAACGTCGACTTTGTATGTTTGATGGGGACGAATTATTACCGATTGATACACTTAAAGACTTTCAAAATGTCATTTATAAAATAGCAACTAAATTAAGTAAGGATTATAATTTATATGAACATCCTTGGATGAAGATCATTTTTGAATTAATTAAATCTGAAAATTTTAGAGTTGACGCGTCGAAAATTGTCCATGAATTTAATCAAAAAGAAAGCATTTTAACAGCTAATGATTATTTTAAATCAGATTCTTTTTTTCTAATTCAAGATGGTGGGTACACAGATTCTTTAAGTTATTATGAACCATTTACATCGATATTTGAAGAAAATATTGTTTTTAAACCGAAAAGTATAGAAATTTTCTTTAACACTCTTACACATCATATTTCAGTTTACGCTACTCGATATTTTAAAGTTTGGAATGTCATTGATTTGTGGGTGCTGATAGAATCAAAAGATCATTCGTTCAATGCACGTATTTATGATTTAAAAGAATATTTGGTTTTTGGCTCTAAAACACTTAATAAAAATATTATAGACCCCGCAAAGCGCATTCAAGTATTGAACCCTGTCAAAATAAAAAGGATTTTGGATCGTACTCTCGATGCGAAGCTTGCGGAAGATTTGTACAAAAAACTTAGTACGAAACGTTCGATCATTCAATTTTCCAAAAGTGTTAGAGCTTCTATCTCAATAGATTTACATTCCGAGTTAAATACTTCTGTTGAGAATTCGATGAATGAGATATCTTTGAGCGATGTGAAAAAAAGATTGCCAGCTTTAATCTTTAAAATCTGTGAGTTTGGGGATTATGAACCCTATCTTAAAAATACTTTAAAAGGCTTGGAACATAAACTTAATGATGAATTTGTTTTACCTATAGAACTTGCTCTTATCATTCAAAAATCCCTATTGTTAAATTTATCGCCAATGTTTAAACCCGTAGATATTATTGAAAATGATATTAGAAGTTTTTTTTCTCTGCCTGAGGTGGTAAAAGTGGCAAATTTAAATTGGACTGGTAAGTCCAAAAAATTTAAGTATTTGTTTTTGGAATATAGCTACGTAGATAATGGAGTTGTACTAAATAAACGAAGTGGTGATATTGATCAGCCACTATTTACAAATTTTACTAACTCTTTATTTAAGGAAACAACTCTTAGATTTTCAAAATAAAATCCTTTTCATCACTTTTTTTCCAATAAAAAGTTCAGAAAACATTTGCCTTCTTGCTCAATATGCTTAAACTTTCTAGAATGCAGAGCAAAAGCTTGGAGGCGTCATGACTAAATCTATCAAAAGAGTAGCTGTTACCGGAGGCGCTGGACAAATCGCCTATCAATTACTATTTAGAATTGCTAGTGGAGAGCTTTTCGGTAAGGACCAGCCAATTGCTCTACATATTCTGGAGCTGCCTGAAGCTATGAAATCCCTTGAGGGTGTAGCCATGGAGCTTGATGACTGTGCATTCCCTGTGCTTAAGGAGATTAATATTGGCAGCGATCCGATGAAAATCTTTAATGGTGTGACACATGTTTTTCTTGTAGGCGCAACTCCTAGAGGACCCGGAATGGAGCGTGGGGATTTATTAAATGCGAATGCTAAAATTTTTGTTGAGCAAGGTAAAGCTTTAAATGCAGTTGCAGACAAAAATGCCGTTGTTCTAGTTGTGGGCAATCCTTGCAATACAAACTGTTTGATAGCCATGTCCAATGCCCCTAATCTTAAAAAGAGTAATTTCCATGCAATGACACGCTTAGATCAAAATCGAGCGGCTAGTCAATTGGCAAAAAAAACAGGCAAAGATCTTTCTGAAATATCAAATATGACCATCTGGGGAAATCATTCCTCTACTCAGGTGCCTGATACGCATAATGTACGTATCAGCGGGAAACCAGCCAAGGATAGTATTAAGGACGACCATTGGTTGGAAAATGAATTTATTGAAGTCGTTCAAAAGCGGGGTGCGGCAATTATTAATGCCAGAGGGAAATCTTCGGCAGCTTCGGCAGCAAGCGCTGCTATTGATGCAATGAGATCTGTATTAGAGCCTACTCCAGAAGGACAATGGTATTCTACAGGCATCTTGAGCGATGGCAATCCCTATGGAATTCAAGAGAATTTAATTTTCTCTTTTCCGTGCCGTACTAACTCCAAAGGCATTGTTGAAATAGTCAAGGGATTGCCTTGGAATGATATATTAACCAAGCGTATCAAATTATCTGAAAAAGAACTCGTTGAAGAGCGCGATGCAGTAACCTCACACTCAAAGGCATGATTATGGCTGAAGTACTAATGGAAATTACGAAAGATCAACTAGAAACAGGTTTAAGAGGCGTTCCGGTAGGTTATTGTACGACTTCCAGCGTTGATCCTAAAACTGGACTTTTTTATGTTGGAAAGTCTGTAAGTGAATTATCTTCTTGGGAGCCTGAAAGGGCTATCTATCTACTCTACTATGGTAAGGAAGGTACAGTAGAGGATATAAAGAGTTTTACCAAGGAACTTGCCAAAAGGGCATCATGTAAGCCGGAGACGCTTCAGCGCATACGTAGTTTGCCCCGTTCAGGTCATCCTATGAAGCTTTTTTGTGCTGCATTGTTGATCGCGGGAATGTTGGAAGGGAAAAATAATTATCGTGAGGATTGTCTAAACCTCATTGCTAAAATCCCTGAGATAGCAGCTACAGTCATTAATTACCATGCAGGATGGCCGGTAGTTTCAAATTCGAAGCCCGAGCTTGGTTACATGGGAAATTTTGTCCATCTTTTAAATCCCCCTCTAGATAATCGTGAACAGCTTACACGTATATTTAAGCTATTTAATGTATTGCATTATGATCATGGTGGTGGAAATCTGTCCACATTTGTTGCTAAAGCTGTCGCTTCAGGCCTAGAGGATATGTATGGTTCAATTTGTGCCGGAATGTGTGCATTGGCAGGTCCGCGGCATGGTAAAGCAAATCAGGACTGTTTGGAATTTGTTGAACAGATTTTATCAGAACTTGGTGGAAAACCGACGGAAAATCAGGTCGAAGATCTTATCAGGAAACGTTTAGCTAACAACGAACTTGTTTATGGATTTGGCCATGCCGTATTAAGAGTTGAAGATCCTCGCGCTACAGTTCTATATAAAGTTGCAGATGAGTTGTTTCCTAATCATCCACTTTGTATAATTGCACATCAGTTGAGGCATGTAGGTCCTAAGGTATTGGGAGAAAATCCAAAGATTACTAACCCATTTCCAAATGTCGATGCAATCTCCGGAGTTTTGTTGACAGCTGCAGGTTTTCCATATCCAGAGTATTTTACTGTCCTTTTTGGATTATCAAGAACTGTGGGCATTGCAATGCAGATTGTTTATGAAAGATGTGAAGCGCGCGGTGGTAAAGGAACCCCGATCGTCAGACCTAAATATCTTTATAAAAATCGGGAGGAACTTTCTGATATGAAGCCTGAAGAACCCGCAAAAAGCTAGGAAGTATAAGATAATGATCACCTTAAAAGATATTCAGAGAATCTTTAATCGCTCTTTGAGCCGGACATTTACGCTTAAAAAAATGTTAATTATTGCTGTTGTGCTTGCCCTATGTGGGATTCTGGAAGTTTTTTTCCGCAGCTTAGGTTACCATGCAAGCAAGTGGGTGATAATGAGCCTAACTTTTGTGCCTTTATTTCTATGTACCGGCGTGCTTCTTTCTGCCGGTATCTGGCTTATTCGTGTCTATCATGATGAGATCAAGGGTAAACAGGTGAGTTATAGCGAGGTGCTATCCAGATCATGGGAAATCATTATTGGGGCTTCCTATTTTGCAATTCCTATATTAATTAGCTATTTACTGGTTTGGATGTTGCTTGGCATATTTATGTTGCTAAAGGCCGTGCCGGGAATTGGAGATTTTTTTGTAGCCGTACTCGCATTTGCTCCATTTTTACTAAATGTAACTTCTTTGCTGCTTTGTATTTTCAGTGTTTTACTGCTCTATTTTATTACACCAATTGTTGCTTTAAAAGGCATTAACCGTATGCAGCTGGCAAATGTTGTTACAAAGCGTCTTCAAGGGGACATTTTTACGAATTTACTGCTTGGAGGAATTGCGATTTTGCCTTTGTGCGTATGTATAGGTGTGTTAAGTACTGCGGCAATACTCACTGAATCTATGTGCCTGGCATGTGAAAAGCCCGTCTACAATGCTGTACAGTCATTTTTTGTGATGATCCCTTTTGCCGCGCTTTTAGCTCCGGCGGTTATTTTCTTTTTCAATTTTGCTGCTGAAAGCCACGTGCTCATGAAATCTCAGGAGTTAGATAAAGTTGAAGAGTAAAGCTTCTAATGGAAATATACTCGACATAGGTGAACCCGACAATTTGTCGAGTATCTACTGCCCTTAGCTCAATCTAAGAATTTGGGCAACGCGAAAGCTCTCGCGATTGAGCTAAGGGCAGTATACTTCCTAGAAACATTGTCACAATGGTGGTCAAGTTGAAAAATTAGGAATTGTATGAATTCTGCAGAAAAGTTGAAAGGCGGATTTTTTTCTTTGCCCTAATGCGGTATTCGTTGGAGGTGTGAAAAAAATTTATCAACATGTTGATATTTTGAATAAGCATGGGCATAAGGCTTTTGTTTTGCACTCCATACCTGGTTTCCGTAGCACTTGGTTTGAAAACGATACCTCGATAGCCTATCCATATGTGCCCTTAGGAACAATTAATAACAAATTCTTTCCGGGAGATCTCGAATTAATTACAAAGACAGGAAAGCTCCCTGCCATAAATGCCCTCGATATTGTAGTAGTTCCAGAAATATGGGCATTCGAATTCTCTAAAGTCGCATCAAAAGAACAACCTTTTGTTATTTTTAGTCAAAATGCCTATTACACTTTTAATAGCCTTCACCTCTCAGGATCGCCTCATCCCTGTGATATTGAGTTATCACCAAACCCTTATCATGCTTCAAACTTATTAGGCGTTCTGGTTGTTTCTCAAGATAACTTAGAATATTTGAAATTTATATTTCCAAAAGTTCCAGACCACCGAATACGAATTTCCGTGGACTCTAATAAATTTGCTTTTTCCTCAAATAAGCAAAAACAAATTGCCTATATGCCCAGAAAAAACGCATACGATATTTTGCAGGTAATTGGAATAATAACAGCGCGAGGGAAATTGAAAGGATGGTCCTTTGTTCCAATTGAAAATAAAACTGAAGAAAAAGTCGCGGAAATTATGAAAAATTCCTGGATGTATTTAAGCACCTGCGACTTCGAGGGTTTTGCGCTGCCGCCCATGGAAGCGATGCTAAGTGGTTGTCTAGTCGTTGGATATCACGGTCAAGGAAGTAAAGAATACATTCGTCATCCCTATGCAATGCCTATTATTAGTGAAGATCTGGTGGGATTTGTAATGGCCATAGAATTAATTGCTGCCAACATTGATCTTTACCCTCAAGATCTTTTAGCGAAAGCAAAGCAAAATTGTGAAATTCTTAAGGCAAAGTATTCGCAAGAACACGAGGAAAACGATGTTCTTGCTGTATGGAATACCCTATCTGATGTTTATAGCTGATGATGGCGGACTCTTGCTGTGGGGGCATTAAAGAGAATATAGGAAGTTTTTAATTGATGTTTCAGGTAAAAATTATCTTTTGTTTTTAGAATTCCATCTAAGTTCGCTTTTTCCACTGCATTTGAAAAAAATCTTTTGATGCTTGGAACAAGGGCATAATCAAAATAGGAAAGCTTTGCATAAGGTTTGGTGAGAGAATTTATTTTCAAGAAAACATTTTTAACAAAATCTAAACGAAAAGCATTTAATGGAAGTCCTGAAACAATATAATCATATTTTTGATCTGACCTAACATTATGGTCTAAAATAGAACGATGAATGACTCTAACCTTTGGCAGATGCTTGTACTTTTCTTTCAGATGTGTGCAAAATTTCACATCAAATTCAACCAAGTCTAAGCTGTCTTCAGGGTTCATTCGATGGATAATTTTATCAGTAAATATTCCTGTTCCCGGTCCAATTTCTAAAATTCGTCTGGGCTTTGCTTTCATGTCTTTAGGAATTTGATTAACAATTTCTTTGGCTAGACCTGTCGAGCTTGGTAAAATAGCCCCTACTGTCACAGGGTCTTTTATAAACTCAAAAAGGAAATGTAAGCTCTCATTTATAGATTGGAGAAAGGTGGTTTTTGGAATGACCAAGTTATTCTCATTGCAAATTAATTTTCTTTGTATAGCTTTGTTATCGAATATTTTACTAATTTTTTGATCTTTGTGGTTTGCTGCCCATCCACAAATTTTTGCATCATTGATCCATACCCAAGTGCTTAAAAAGTGGACGATTCTGTTTTTTTGTACGATTATTTTTTCTAAAATACTGTGTTTATTTTCAACAAATAAATTTGAAACTTCAAATTCATTTTGAAGTCGAAATTCGTTTACAAATGTATAAGAAAGAAATGGTGTTTTTGCATTCATTATAAGTCCTCTTTATTTTTATGATCATAATATATGGTATTTTTTATTCTATTTGTATAGAATGAATTAATATAGCATGAACTCGAAAAGTTTGCAATTAGATTATTGCTGTTTGAGCATAAATGATTGTTTTCTATTTATGAATGAAGTTCATTTATGATTTTAAAAAAAAAGATTAAACGAGGTTTTATTTTGCTGTAAATACTAGTCATAATAAAGAGCAAAAATTACGAATTCCCCGATTTCGATTCTCTGCCCTAACGTTAGTGAAGAAGGCTTAAATTTTCAGTCTGATCATGAAATTGTCCAGTTGACGCAAAAAAAATTCCTCCGATGAGATGTGGATCAATTAGTGAATGTTTCTTCATACGATAATGAGTATGGACGAACTATATCTTTGCAAAATAAATGATTGACAAAATCTGACCAGGAAAATATAACCAGAATATGAGCTAAACACCAACAAAAAGAGGTGATCCCTATGAGAAATATGTTATCTGCTATTTTTTTTTCTGTTCTTTTAATGAGTTCTTCAGCTTATGCTGCACATGATCAGGATTGTCATGAACGTCATCATCGTCATGATTGTCATGAGAATTGCCCATTCGATGGTGGATGTTTTATCGGTGTTCGACCTAACGCAGATGCCACCCAACCTGGTATAATTGATCAATTTATTTTTGATCCTGATGGAACAGTTTATTTCAATCAGTCTAATGCTTTAGTATTCCCGAATACAACAGGAACATTTGCCCCGTCTATTGGAACTTGGAAGGTCGAGGATTGTCATGTCATCGCTACAGTAGTTGGATTCGCTGCGGCACCCGTAGCACTTGAAGGTGGCGGAACTGATCTTAATGTAAGCAACTACCAGCGAGCCACATTTAAATTTAAAATTATTAATAAACATACATTGAGAGCTGTTCAGCGCGTGTTTAGAGACTTTTCTTTTGATGAAGATCCTTTATGTGATGAAGGTACAGTCGTTCTAAATTCATTTGCTCAGTTTGATTTAAGAAAAGTTAAAGTAAAAGAATGTGACTTAAATGTTTTTTAAATAGTTTGGATGGATAAAAGAGAACTGAAAGATTTTATTCAAATAGTTAAAAAAAGAATAAAAAACTTTCTCTGACATCCATATCAAAATGAAGCTTCTTAAATGGGATAAACCGGATAAGAATGTCTGCGATAATGATTTGTGCGCTCAATTAGTTGTAACATTGAGCGCACAAATCATATGCCTTTGAATTTCCTTTCAGCTCGAAAGACCGGTCTTCGAATTAAATTGCCAACAACTTCTTCTTGAAAGTTTGAAATTGTTTCCCAGAGAACAAAAGGGTAATAACGTATTATTTTTTTTCTTCCGCTATTCCGCAGGCTTAATGTTTTTATGTGGCCACTCGGTCCGACCAAGTCACATAGGTTACACTTTAACACAACCACATAGGTTACACTTTCTGATAACTTATCTCTTTAAACTTGAGGTGTTTATGTGGTGTTTGGTGTGCAAATTTCTCCCACTATTGGCACTCTTCTAGATAAAAATGGATAATGATGAAAGCCAAAATAAAGTAGGCCGTGACTCTTTCTCTCGGACGCCATTAATTAGATGTTTGTTAGAAAAAGAGATTTGATTAAAGAGTCATTCATCTGATGTTTAGAAAGAATATTATGTTGTTTTCTCGAATAGTTTTATCGTTTTTAAAAAGTAGTATAAATTAATTAAAGTGTAACCTGTGTGGTTGTGTTAAAGTGTAACCTATGTGAGTTTCGGACCGGCTCACAACGAGCTCCATTCGGAGCAATTGCATAAGTGCCTAAAAAATATTTTTAAGTAATGCTTAAATTAGATTTTAATAAAGATAATTTTGATATGATTTATTGTGAGAAACAAAATAAAATTATTTTTTACAAAAAATGATTATATCTTCCGACAATATCGCTTTGAGTCAAAAATTTTGGAAGAAGACTTTACTTCTGCTATTGCCTTAATCGGGGCTTTCTTAAAGTGTTGATATGAAAGTGTAAAGTTCATCCATTTATACTATCAAATTTGTTCTTTTAAACTATGTAATTTTGCCCGAATGGGCTTATTATATTGCATTATGCCCCGAATTGCCCCAAATGGGGCAAATTGTGTAAAGCCCATAGTGTAGTCCCGATAGGGGCAAACTATGGGTAGAGAGCATTTGAATAAAAGTCCCGAAGGGGCGGCTTGTGAAGCCAATACAGGGCCTTTTAACTGAGCTCAACCCCGAGAGGTTTAGCGTTGCCGAAAATTCTCAGATTCAGCTATGTCGAGTATATATGCAACCTGATCATTTATTACAATATTCATCCCTTACCCTTCATTTCTGTCCATATACTTTGAACTAACTGTTCAGCGTAGAGTGCGTGATAAAGCAAACCTTTAGAACCCATACCACTGATTACCCAACATTCCTCATTGACTTTTGTTAGAAGCGGCTGCCGATTAGGCGTAGAGGCCCTCACACCAGAACGGCAAGCAGAAATTTTTGCACCCTCAAGGATTGGGAGCAGTGAATTAAGTTTTGGAAGAAGTTCATTTGCAGCAATTTCTAGATTTGGTTCAGTGTTGTTAAAGACCTTTTCGTAGGTAGATCCCACTATGCAATGGTTATTTTCTTGGGACATTATGCAGTACAGTTGTGAATTAATTGCTGTGGGAAGGGGGGGAAGGTCTTTGGGCCAATTAAGCTCAAGAAGTTGGCCTTTTGTGCGTGTAATGCGGAGATGGCTTAGTTCCGGAAGAACTGTGCAATCAGCACCCATGGCGACCACAATGACATCATAGTCTGATAATTCTTGTAGGGAGTGAATTTGCTGATGCTTAAAAACTGCTCCTTTTTGCTGACAGGCGAGCCACAGGCCTTGCAGGTATTCGGGTGCATATACTGTCATTCCGGTATTGATAAATATTCCTGGTGAATCACACTTACCCGGAATGTATGCAGACATCTCTTCAGCTTCCAGCCATTTAATGTGGCCTGGATTTAATTCAGAAGCTTTTTTGAAATAGCTCCTTTGGCTGACAGTCTGAGCAATTCTACAAATGCCTGTACGAGCTGCCACAGGCTTGTCCATCTGTTTTTCTGCTATGGAAATCAATTTTTCGGTAGCGTGATACCCTTCAAAGCCTAAATGATTAAGTTTTGAGTATATACCAACAAAAGGGTGTAACAGTCCTGCCGCAATCCCTGAAGTGCTAATTCCGATGGGTTGGCTTCCAAAAATGGTCACATTTTTTGGTGTATGAGCCCTGTCTGGCTGTAAAAACGACCAAGCAACAGCTAAGCCGCAAAATCCTGCACCTACCACGGCGACATTAATCATCCAAAACCCTTTGCCCGCAAGGGCTATTTTTGGTACAGTGAATCAAAACTCCCGAATTTCTAACACCAAGATAAAATGATGGAAAATTTGAAGACTCAATCCCCTTGGGGCCCTATTCGCAATCTACTTGCCGTTTTATTATCCGCTATTCTTGTTGCGAGTATTTTTGCGCTATTTATGCTGTATAACTATGGACCATCAGGCCATTATATTTTGAACAATGTACTTCTTGCTCCGGACACATTAGCAAATGTATCTTTTGCTGACTCAGATCTTACCGCTGCAAAATCTCAACGCTACCAATATGATCGTATCGAATTTTCGAATTGGAATGCAGAAAAAAAGCAATGGCTTCGTATGCCTATTGGCACTTCAGAATATGGACAGTTCTATCAAAAAATTGCCTCGGAAAAAAGCATTTTAGAAGTTTCTCATGAGGTCGTCAATCAATTCTATTCCCTACCCCCATCCAAATTGACGATCTTTATGAAATCTGCAACTGCGAATTCCTCTTCAGGAACTTCTAGCAAGCCATTGCAAGTTGCTGAATTTTCCCAAGATGGTAATTATTATCGTATTGAATTGCATGGTCAACAGGGGAGTGAGCAATGGGCATATTTCTATCATCCTAACATTTTAAAAGAAGTTGCAGAACTCTTTGTCAATCATCTAGGTTCTAAATGAAAAAATGCCGTTTAGTATTTTTAGGAACAGGCGGATCGATGGGCGTTCCTGTCATTGCCTGCCAATGTCAAGTCTGTACTTCTTTAGATCCCCATAATCAACGTTTGCGACCTTCAGTTCTTATCAAAACAGACTTACAGACAATTTTAATTGACAGCAGTCCAGATTTTCGAACTCAGGCTTTGCGCGCAAAGATTCAAAACATTGACAATGTAATTTTTACTCATGCCCATCATGACCATACTGCAGGTGTTGATGACCTTCGGATTTTTACTCTGAGAAACAATTTCAAAATGCCTTGTTTATTATCTCAAGAAACTCTAAGAGATTTGCAAAAACGTTTTTATTACATCTTTGAGGAGATTGTCGGCAAGCCAAAGTTCACCACCAATCTTGAGATTACTTTACTTCCTGAAGTTGAAGGCGAGATTGCTTTTGCGGGATTAAATATTAGAAGCTTTACCTATAGGCAGTGTGGTATGGCTGTGAATGGATTACGTTTTGGAAATTTTGCATTTTTAACTGATATCAAGGAATACGACCCTGAAATTTTTAATTTCTTAAAAGGAGTAAAAATACTTGTGATAAGCGCCTTGCGTTTTACGCCTTCGATTTTTCATCTTACAGTAGATGAAGCCATCGAATTTGCCGCTAAAGTGGGAGCGGAAAAAGTTTGGCTAACACATATTGCTCACGAATTAGACCATGAAAAAACTAATGCCTACTTACCTGAACATATACGTTTAAGTTATGATGGATTGGAATTTGAATTTGAAGCAGAAGAGGCTTAATAATGAAAAAACATGTTGAAACTGAAGAGGGGAGCGAACTTAAAAAAGCTCTTTTAATCTCTGTCTATAAAAATTCATCCTTGAAAAATGTTTGCATAGAACACCTGCTGGAATTAGAACTGCTGGTGGAAACCTTTGGATTGAAAACTGTACGTAAAGAGCCCTGCTTTGTACGCAAATATGAAGCATCAACTTGTATCACTTCAGGTAAAATTGAAGAGTTTACCCAACTGGCAAATGAGCTTGATGCAGAATTTATTATTTTTGATGATGAGATTACTCCTGGCCAGCAAAGAAATCTAGAAAAGCTTTTTGGTCGCTCTGTTATCGATCGCACAGAAGTTATCTTAGGGGTATTTGCACAACGCGCCCGCACTAAGGAGGCTCGTTTACAAGTTGAGCTTGCACAAGTCAAATACCAGGCGCCTCGTTTAAAGCGTCTCTGGACTCACCTCTCTCGCCAAGGAGGGACATCCGGCGGTGGTGCTGGTGGTGGTGGTGGGCATCTCAAAGGTGAGGGTGAGAAGCAGATTGAAATTGATAGACGTTTGCTTAAGCGTGATGTCGAAAAGTTGCAAAATGAAATAAAAGAAGTAAAAGCTATGCGCGAAACGCAGCGTTCATTTCGTGTAAAGGCAGGGATCCCTATTTTTGCTATCATCGGTTATACGAATGCGGGCAAGTCGACGCTTTTAAATGCATTAACGGATGCTGATGTATTTGTTGAAGACAAGCTATTTGCGACTTTGGACACCACGACGCGTAAATTTGAACTTGTTAACAACCAAGAGATCTTGCTCATCGATACTGTAGGTTTTATTCGAAAGCTTCCTCACCTTCTTGTCGCAGCCTTTAAGAGCACTTTGGAAGAATCGCTTCAAGCTGACATTTTACTGCACATCATTGATGTCAGCCACCATATGGCCGAAGAGCAAGCTGCTGCCACTCTTGAAGTCCTTACTGAGCTAGGCGCAGAAAATAAGACGATCATCACAGTCCTTAACAAGGTAGATAAGTGCGAAGATCTTTCGATGATTGCACGTTTGAAAGTTCTTTATCCTAGAACGGTTTCCATTTCAGCACTGAAAAAAATAGGCTTTGAAGAATTACAAGAATTGATGATCCAGGAGTTAAATAAACGCCGTAGAATTGTCAATTTGCAGATTCCTCAAAGCGCCTATGGCGCAGTTAGCGAAGTGATGAAAGTTGGACATATTATAAATACTGATTATTCAGATAATGATGTAATATTAAAAGTTGAAATTCCGATCTCTCTTGCGAATAAGCTCGAAAGGTATATTGTTTCAACTGAATAATCTCTAACTCGACTTTAGGATTTTAAAATGACAGCCCTAGATCCTATTGGATATTCAGTTTTGAGCTTGCCTGCAGAGGATCGCCCCCGCGAAAGGCTGCAACGCTTTGGTCCTGAGGCCATGTCGACAGCAGAACTTGTCGCTGTGCTTTTAGGGAGTGGAACAAAAGGTAATCCTGTCCTGCAATTGGCTCATGAATTGATCGTTCGATTTGGAAATTTGAAAGGGCTTTCTGAAGCCACAGTCGCAGAGCTATGTCAAATTAAAGGGCTGGGTCAAGCTAAAGCGATACAACTTAAGGCGGCATTCAGTTTAGGAGTTCGATTGGCGAAGCAGCCTCTTGGCTGCCGCTATCGAATTGAAAATCCCATGCATGCCTATAATCTGGTAAAAGACGAGCTTTCAACAGAAAAACGAGAAGTTTTTATGACGATCCTTTTAGATACTAAGGGATACGTCATTAATCACGAAGTGATTGCTATCGGTACATTGTCGCAAACGTTGGTTCATCCTCGAGAGGTGTTTTATCCAGCTATTCGGCACAAGGCAGCAAGTTTGATATTAGTTCATAATCATCCTAGCGGGGACCCTACACCCTCGAAAGAAGATTACGAAGTGACAACAAAACTTTCGCAGGCCGGTGCAATGATTTCCATACCCATACATGATCATATTATTCTTGGCCAAAATCAGTATATCTCTTTGCGTCAAAAGGGCTTTAACTTCTAAGTTACAATGCCGCTGTATCTAATTCAGAGGGTCATAATTCCTCTACGTTTTTGTCCCCACCCTTATGTAATTTCAATTGATAGGCAATTTTTACCTTAGAGCTGTACCTTTAAGGTGGTCTATATACATTGATTTATGATATTTTCTTTTTTTTAAACATTTTTTTGACTACTAAATCTTAATTTAATCAATAGGTAGCTTGTGTTGAATGTCGGCAATTCGCTTTTTCCCAATTGGGATGCAGTTTCTCAAGCCAAAAATTGTTCTGATCGTTCTTCAAAAGTTCCTATTGAAAAGATAAAGCCGGGGTTTTTTGGAGAAACTGTTGGTAGGGCAAATAATGCCGTTTTTAATGCTGGTTGTTCATTGCTTAATAGGGCAGGTAAGATTCTTGGTAAGAAATGTCTAAAGACTTCAATGCTCATGAGCCCTATTTTACGGCGTTTGAATCTTATGAAGCCGTATCTGGAATCTAATGAGGAGCATCTTTTTAAAGTCATTGCAGATTATGATCAATTGGAGCTTGCAAACGAGGCCTTAAAGTCGTTTAAAAGACATAAACGCAATAAACCGGATGCAGATTTTGCTTCTCTGAAAGGTTATGTCTTTGAGGAATTAAGGCCGGAGAAAGCAAGCCAATTGCATGCTGCTGCACGTCGCGTCACCACTCCAGGCCTTCCAGAGGGATTATTTTGGGAAACCTTTTTTGTAAGAATGAGTGATCAGATTCTTAGCGAAAATGCAACAAAACAGGAAATGATTTTAAGGAAAGAGTTTAAGCCCATTTCAGACAAAGTTCTGCCTAATTGGCTTCCCTTTAAATTTTTTCATAACGGCCCTGTCACGATTTTAAATTGGTATCGCGATTTAAAAAAGGCTCCTTTGCGAGAAGCAAACCTGGTGTCAAAGCTAAATGAATTATTGTATAAAGGCCTTAGCACTAAAGATGAAGGCATTTTACCCACAGGAAAAGAAGGGGATGCTGTTCGCCAAAGTAATGAGTATAAAAAATACTTATATAAAGAAGCTCGTGTTGATGGGGCTGCTGATTTTATTAATAACTTTCTATCGGTGTTAGCATCCGGCCTCAGTCTAATCCTTGAAGATATTATTCATGCTGACAAAGATGCCTTTGGAGAGTTGTTGGATTTTACCAGTGAGCATATAAAAATCGCTTTGCTTAAATTTTTGAATTCTCTGGCAGATCAAAACATTGATGATATAAGAGCGTATCCTAACGGTAAAAATAGTAAAGCTCTTCTCGGCCACATTCTGCTTAATATCGCAAAATTATGGGATAATCATAAAGAGAAATTCCTGCTTCAAATGGTTGAATTGAACAAATTAAACCAAAATGATCGGTTGAAAAAAATTAATCATAAAATCTTCAACGATTTTTCAAAAGACCTTTTGGATATGGTTAGAGTCAACCCGCTTGATGATATAGATGTCCTTTCAGAAAAGTTAAAAACTGAATATTGGGAAAAAGTTGTTCAATATGATATTGTTCCTGAATTTCTAGCTGAACTCTATGTTAGTTTGACACAATGGGAAACTGAGAGAAAGGATCATGAAATTTCGCTGACTTCTTTTTCTGGGTATGCTGTGGATGCCATGAGGGTGGTTTCTCGACGTATTGTGGAAAGTGCGCAAAATTATTTTGCACATCCCCCCAATGCATTTAGCGATAATTTAAGAAAGGTGTTAAAAAGGAAATTCGAATCCGATAAAACAGTTTGTGGTAATGCCGCAGCAAATTATCTTGGGCATAAGGAAAATTTTCTATCGTTCAAAAGTGTTATCGATGCCAGCCTTCCTGTATTGGCAAAAGTAGAATCTGTCTGGAAGAATCTTGAAGAGGCTGTGCAGCCTGCGATAGCTAAAATAGCTAATGCGCTTTTTATTAAAATCGACATGATTGAAAAGAACGAGGGCAACCGCTTCTTTCGAGATACATCCTTAAAATTGTTCAAACTGTTCACTAAGCATTACGATATTGTTCATTCGATCCAAGTAAATGCAGGAAAAGAAGATGCCGCTAAACTCAGCAAATCTCAAATGGTTGCAGGAATGCGGGGATACAACCTTTGCGATAGCAAAAATGGAAATATTGAGCAAAAAAGGAAATATTTTGATGCGAAAGTCAGAGTCTTTAAAGCGAAGGAAAATTTTGACAAATTAAACAATACCCATGTAAGAATTGCCTACCTTTTTGACATCACAAAAAAATGGTTCCATATAGGTGAAGAATTTTTGGAGAGAAAAACAGGCACAGCATTTAATAATGTTGAGAACGCCCGAAAAGAATTAGAACTGGCAGAAGAGATCTTGGTTGAGGAGAACTCTAAATTGCGAGCTAAAGAGATGGGCAAAAAAATATTGCAGCTTTTAAATCTAAACTCTGCAGCAGATTTGCCACTTCCTGAAAATTTGGGATCCCTCAGAGAGGATATTTGGGAGTCACTAGTGGATGTAGGTATGCCTTCAATGCTGCAGACGGCTGTGGACAACATGACTGATAAAGATATGATGAATACGATTCTTACAAAATTTCTTCAAACGGTAAAAGATCCGGTAAAAGATTTAAAACCTAAAGATCCTGAAATTGAAAACGTTCGTACAATGCTGGAAGCAATTGCTTTTAATAGCGCTCAATACAAAGAAGCCAGTGAGATCGCTATGAAGATTTTAGATGCCTCCGAAGGGTTGACACTGGAAAAAGGCATATCGAAAATCATAACTACAAACCCTCGCGCTAAAAGGATGTTAAAGGTTCCGATAGAAAAATGCTGTGAGAAGCTCCCAAACGTTTATAAAAAATGGATCAAGCTGATAAGTCCCTCAGCTCTTCAAGCAGAAATCGACATACAGGATTTTCACAAGTCACATAAGGAGTTTGATAGTGAATGTGGAGTTCTCCTCAAAAGACTACTAAAGTTCATCCCACTTCAACTCTTACATCACGTTAACATTCTAAATGTTTCAATTATTGAAGACTCAGCGGCGGAAAAGGTGGGTAAAACAGTCAGGGAGTCTATTGAGCCCTGGACATTCAAAAAAATGATCGATTTGTCTTTAGCTTCAATGGCTGAAAGTCAGATGCCCCAGGGGAAATGGGATGTTGAGCATGCGAAAAATATCAGTAGTTTTGAAGACAATCAGGGAATAAAGCGCCATTTTATCAAGCCTGCTAAAGTCCAAAATGCCGGTTACACTCGCGATTTTGGCCTACCAACAACCCCTGAAGCTAAGCGATCATGGGATCTTAAACAGGCTGCTGAAATCCACAACCGTGATGTTGCTGTAAGGAAAGAAATGACGGAATTTTTGAATTATCAATTCAAAGGCATTTTGGCAAGTTGGTTTTCAACCGCCTGGCACAGTTTTTTAAGAATAATTCATAAAGCCATACAATTCGGATTAGAAACTAATGCTCCAAGATTACGGGATTTTCTTAATAAGCATATTTTTTATGTCGCGACGCTCATTAAATCCTTGACTAAAATCATTGTTGAGAAGTTGGGATTTTTATTGGATCCTCCCTTGACATTCCTCATAAATTTGTATGTTCGATCTAAAGCGAATAAAATTGTAGGATGGATGCACATGTCTCATGTCCATGATGAACTTGTGTGGGATATGATGGAAACGATCATTGATCAGACTCATGAAAGCGCTCGTAAGCTGAACACTTTCTCGCCAATTTAGTTAAGGTTAAGGGGACGGCTGGGAGTGCCACCACCTGTTTTGAGACGCAAAGGTACAAAGAAACGCAAAGAACAAAGAAAAATAAATTTAATTCCAAATTTGGTCTTCAAACTATGTTGATGTGTTAAAGTGTAACCTATGTGGGTTGGTCGGACCGCTTCATAAGCCGCCCCTTCGGGACTTCTATTTAAATATTTCCTACCCATAGTTTGCCCCTATCGGGACTACACTATGGGCTTTACACAGTTTGCCCCATTCGGGGCCATACTTCTACCCACATCTTTTTCTTGACAGGAAAAGTGAATTTTTATTTACAAAACAATCCAAAATGCCTTAAGTTCCTCGTCAATACTTTAATGATGGGGTTTAATGTGAATAAAATTTCTGAC
>JACCVN010000339.1 GCA_013698165.1 Parachlamydiaceae bacterium
ATAAAAAAACTACGAGCTGCAGGTTTTTCAACCTATTTAGTCGGTGGAAGCGTACGCGACTTATTGGCTAAACAGACTCCTAAAGATTTCGACATCTCCACTTCTGCCAGGCCGGAACAAATCAAACAGATTTTCCAGAAAAATTGCCTGTTGATCGGAAGACGTTTTCGCCTTGCTCACATCCGTTTCGGCCATAAGATCTTGGAAGTCGCTACTTTTCGCGCCGGAGAAAATGATAGTGATTTGATCGTTCAGGACAATATCTGGGGGTCAGAGGAAGAAGATGTTCGCAGACGCGATTTTACTATCAATGGTCTCTTATACGATCCCGAAAGCCATACTGTTATCGATTATGTCGGTGGATGGGAAGATATCCATAAAGGAATTTTACGCGTCATCGGAGATCCTGCCACTCGTTTCAAACAAGATCCCGTACGTATGCTACGGCTGCTTAAATTCCGGGCAAGATTCAAATTTAATATCGATCCTGAAGCAAGATCAGCATTAATAAACTGCCGTGAAGAGATCATCAAAAGCTCCCCCGCAAGACTCCTTGAAGAACTCCTCCGCATGCTGGAATCTGGCGCTTCTGCCCCGTTTTTCAGCTTGATGAATGAAGCGGGATTGTTAGAACTCCTAATGCCTCCTCTGGCTGAATTCCTGAGAAAAGAGGAAGGCAAACAGATCTATATGCTGCTAGCTAGCGCTGACAAGATCAATCTAAAAAATCTAAAAAATCCTTTGGACCGTTCAGTGCTGACTGCCTGCCTGCTCTATCCTTTGCTCGTGAATGAACTTACTTCTCAATACCTCGATAAAGGTGAAACTCCCCACTTAGGCGAGATCACTATTTTATCGGCATCCGTGGTCAAAGCAATTGTCACAAGCTCTTTTACTCATTTTCCTAGACGCATAAGCGCCATCTCTAGCTTCATTTTAGCTACACAGTACCGCCTAAACCCAATTTCCGGAAAACGCAATTTACGTCCCCGCATGCTTCACCATAAAGAGTTTGACCTTGCCTTATCTTTTTTAAGAGTTCGCGCAAATATCGATCCAAGCTTGCGGGAGGCCTATAATGCTTGGCAAGGTGTATTTAAGCATCGGGACCGCCATTCCGACCACAAAGGGCACTAACTCGACTTTAGGATAGGGTACTAGATGCAAACGACACGCCTAGAACCACCCTCAGGGCTAACTATATTTCATAGGGGGCCTTCACTTGATAACGGCGCTTTACCAGCATTTATTTATTTTGCTTTATCCGGAAGCGAAAGCTTGGAGCTTGATCCATATAACCAATGTGTCAAATTTTTAGAACAGTACCAAATCCGCATTTTTTCATTTTCACTTCCCGGACATCCCATCGGCGCTGATCATCGCCACGGTATGGCACAATGGTCTGCAGGGTTACTACAATCTGCAGATTATCTTGAAGAGTTTCTACATCAGGCAGTAGAAAATATTGATTATTTAATTTCGCGGGGCTTGATCGACATTAATCAAATCTCTACAGGTGGTCTTTCACGTGGAGGCTTTATCGCAACGCATTTAGCTGCTAGACACAACCACATACGTACTGTTCTAGGGTTCTCACCTTTGACCGCATTAAGGTGCTTGCATGAATTTGATCAGTTGCCGCAAGATTTTTTGGATCAAATCAATTTAGAAAAGCAGATTCCATTATTAATTGGGAAATCCATTCGCTATTATATCGGCAACCGCGATATGCGTGTCGGCACAAAAACATGTTTTGATTTTATGCAAAAACTGACAGAAGCTTCATTTTCAAGTGGCATTCGCTCACCTAATTGTGAATTGACAATTTATCCCTCCATAGGCCATAAAGGCCACGGAACTCCTCCAAATATTTTTAATGACGGCGCAAATTGGATTAAATATACTCCTAATTAAGTAACTTGAAAAAAGGATCTATTCAATGTCAAAATATTTTCTGAAGCTCATTGCACTTCTATGTGTACTTCTACAATACTCCCCAGGCCTTTTCTCAAAAGAAAATTTTCAAAATTCACATAAAATTCCCGCTGATGTCAGTTATCTTGCTGTAGATTTAAAGTATCACCCTGAGCGCGGAGTTCAGATATGTGAAATACAGCATGGAGTCCCCTCTATGCTTGGCGGTGATGCATTTACTCATGGAGGCGACAGTGTAATTGCTCAAAACGTTGTAAAAGAGCTGAGCAAATTTTACAATCATTCCTGGATATCCATTCAGAGTTTTCCTGATCCCTCTTTAAGAAGAAACTTTTCTGCTGCTGAAAAATGGATAGATGTTAAGGGGTTTAAAGACCTAGTCCACGACAAACTTTTTTTGGAATGTGCCGCTATGCCCGTAATCGATCCCACGGATTTAGCCTCGTATCATGGGTTTGTTTTCATGAATCCCAAGGCAACTGATGATAGAGAACGATTTAAAAAAAAATACCCTGGTGTCCTTTTAATTGATAACGCCGTCTACAAATTGAGAAGAGACAAATTCAAAATGACGGAATTGTTGATGGGCAATGAACTTACAGAGAAACATAAACCTAAATGGGGCCGTTACAATCTAGATAAAGAAACAGGCCTGGCAGAAAAAATTATCAACGAAATTGGCAGTGATCTTCTCGTCATTAAACCTTTAGATGCCTGGAAAGGAAGAGGGATAATAATCCTGAAAAAAGAAGATCTTAGTGAGACTCTGGAATATCTCTTCAAAAGGAAACCGTTAGATACTCCAGGTATTGACTCCGAACATACTTACTGGCTTTTGAACAAGTCAAAACACTTTATAGTCGAAGAATTTATTGAAGTAGAACCTTCATATCTCCACATATCCGATGGCAAACTCTACTCACCTACAATGCGCTTAGTCTTCCTGCTTTTCTACAGTAGGCAAACGATCGAGGTCATTTGCCTTGGTGGCTACACCTATTATCCCCAAAAATCAATTAGTGATGAAGGCACCCTAACTGAAAAATATAAAACAGCTTGCGGGCCTCCCTATTATTCAAAATGTGATCCTGAAATCTTCGCCTCTGCTGCAGAGCAGATGAAGGATGTCTTATATATCGTTTATAAGAAGCTACTTGAGCTCGGGGATTGAATGACACTACACCGTCACACGACTATCTTGAATTTGACTAAAGTAAGCATTCGTTGACAATCACTGTTTAAACTATTTGGAAGCATCGCGTTGGCAAATAATGCTTAAAAATAATTCAAGTACCAACCATCTCAGCTGTGCTTAGATTGCAGTAAAAAAACAAGAGGGAGTTTCAAGTGAAAACAAGGCCAATCTTTCTCGATGATCCTTACATCAAAGATATGAAAGCTCGCATCATCGATGTCATTCAAGAAAAAGAAGGTATATGGAGGCTTATTCTTGACGAAACCATCTTTTATCCCATGGGAGGAGGACAGCCAACGGATCAAGGGAAAATGATTTTTCCGGATGGCTCTCAAGGAGAAGTGTATCAGGTACTGTTGAAAGATGGTGAAATTAATCATTATGTAAAGATGTTAACACATCCTGCT
>JACCVN010000365.1 GCA_013698165.1 Parachlamydiaceae bacterium
CCTGCAAAAATGGGGTAAGAGAGGGCGAATACGATGGAAGAAATTCAGGACGGAGAATGAGGCACTAGAAAACCCTTGAACACTCAAAAGTCGAGATGTAAAGTTTTTATCTTTGAATAGCTAGCTACGGGTCTGGGCCCTTAGTTAGCTATTCTCAGTACAAGCTTCAGTCAAAAAGAAGTGAAACATAAGGGACGTGCTCACTACTCCATTCTGAAAAGCATAACCACCGATCTTTCCCTGTAACTTTGCCTCTTATTGCAATTAGGTGTTATAATACCCTTAAAAGGTGATAAATATGATTGCCGGCGATGACCCTTCAAAATATCCACAAGAAGCTAAAGAATCTGATGAGCTGCTTCGCCAACGCGTGATGGGAGGGGGAGATTTTTCTAAAAACTTGGCTGAAAAATTCGGAATGCCCATATATAATAGCTTGGCAGGAATGCAGCTATCTCGGGAGCAGTATAAAAAAGTTCCTTACTCCTTTGCAAAAAAACATGTTGTACTCCCCATTAAAGAAGAGAACGGCGCAATCTATGTGGCTGTCGCCGATCCGCTAAATCTTGAGCCCCTTGAAGAACTACGTCTCATGCTGGACAGCGAGATCAAAGCTGTCTATAGTCCTAAAGATGCAATCATGAACGCCATCAACGAGTGTTACAATCAGGAGCTTGGCGCGGCCTCGCAATTGATTGCGAATATGGCTGACCGCTCTGAGGATGATCGTGGAGATGGGGCCGTCGAAGTCTACGATCTTCTTGACGATCGGTTGGCTCAGGCGCCAATCATTAAACTGCTCAATTTAATTATCACGGAGGCAATTCAGCAAGGGGCTTCAGATATACATTTTGAACCTTTTGAAGATAGAATGCGCGTACGTTATCGCATTGATGGTGTTTTGCAAAATCGTCATTCTCCTGCCACGGAATATCAAATTCAGCTGATTACCCGTATCAAGGTGATGTCGCGTTTAGATATCGCTGAGCACCGCCTTCCACAGGATGGCCGCATAAAATTGAGGATGGGGCGCCGCGAAATCGACTTCAGGGTGAGTACAGTCCCTGTTGCCGGTGGAGAGCGCATTGTATTGCGTATTCTCGATAAGGGCAATGTCTCTTTGGGGCTTGATAAAATCGGAATGCTTCCAAATATCCTTCAAGAGTTAAGGTCATTGATTGCGCAACCAGAAGGGATTGTATTGGCTACAGGACCAACCGGATCAGGTAAGACGACAACGCTTTATAGCGCGATTTGCGAACTATATAGCGATGAAACGAATATTATGACCATTGAAGATCCGGTGGAATATAACCTGAAAGGAATTGCGCAAATCGGTGTGCAGCCAAAAATTAAATTGGACTTTTCTGCTGGCCTTAGACACATTCTGCGTCAGGATCCGGATATCATTATGATCGGTGAGATCCGCGATGTTGAAACTGCTGACATTGCTATCCAAGCTGCTTTAACGGGCCACTTGGTGCTCAGTACGTTGCACACGAATGATGCTCCTTCAGCAATTACGCGTCTGGTGGATATGGGTATTGAACCCTATCTTTTATCCTCATCTTTAGTGGGCATATTTGCTCAACGTCTGGTTAGATGCATTTGTCTCGGCTGTAAAGCCACTTATGTTCCTTTAGATAAGGAGTTGCAAAGTATCGGACTTATTCGCGACAATCTCATCGACGGCAAGTTGTTTCATGGAGAAGGCTGTGGCTTATGCTACGATACAGGCTATAAAGGCCGACATGGTATTTACGAGCTGATGGCTGTCAATAATGCGATCAAAAAACAGATTGTCAAAAGTCCAGATGCTGTCGAGCTTAGACGGATTGCCCTTGAAGGGGGGATGATCTCATTGATTCAGCATGGTGCAGAGCTGGTGCGTCAGGGGGTGACAACTGTTGCCGAAGTCCTGCGTGCTTCAAAAGGGGTGGAAGAATAGTATGCCTCTTTATCAATATCAAGCTTTGGATAGCAAAGCAAAGAAGCGTACAGGGTTTATCGAAGCTGAAAACGAGAATGAGGTAAAAGAGAAACTGCGTGAACAGGGCCTCATGGTCAGCTCTTTGAGCACGAAAGCTACTGTTTCGAATAAACAGAATCTTAGCAGAGATGTTCTGCAGACTTTCACGGTTCAGCTTTCACAGCTTGTTAATGCCAACGTCCCTTTATTCCAAAGTCTTGCTGCCATTGAAGAGCAGTGCCGTGGAGAGTCTTATCATCGCATTATTCTGAGTATCTGTGATCAAATTAAAAGTGGTAAATCCCTTTCAGAAGCTTTAGCGGTTTATCCAAAAAGTTTTGATCATCTCTATTGTTCTATGATAAAAGCCGGTGAATCTGCGGGCGCTCTAGACATTGTTCTCGATAAACTTAGCCAACTGCTATCCAAACAAAATAAACTGAGAAAACAGCTGATTACGGCAATGATCTATCCAGGGGTTCTTGCAGGTTTCTCATTGGTCATTATTGGGTTGTTGATGGGGTTTGTTCTGCCTTCAATCGAAGGAATTTTTGCAGACAGGCAGCTCAATGGATTTACTTCTGCAGTAATGGCTACAGGGAAATTTCTTCGCAATTACTGGTGGGTGTATGCTCCCATAACATTTGGACTGGTGGCATTTCTTATCTATCGCTTGCGCACACCCAAAGGACAACTTTGGTTGCAGAGAACTTTGATCAAAGTACCTATTGTCAAAACTGTGGTCATTCAAGCTTCTGTAGCAAGGTTTTGCCGCACGATGGGAACTTTGCAATTGGGTGGACTCACAATGATCGATTCTTTGCGTTTGTCTAGGGAAGTTATCGGCAATGTGGTCTTAGAAAAAGAAATCGAAAATGCTGAAAATAAAATCATTGAAGGCAGTTCCCTCAGCTACGAGCTGATGCAATCCAAATGGATTCCAAAAATGGTTTCACGTATGCTTTCTGTCGGTGAGGAATCAGGCAGTAGCGTTCAAATGCTTAATAAAGTTGCTGATGTCTACGAAGATGAGATTGAAAGAAGTCTCGATCGTTTAATGGCCCTGGCCCAACCTGTGATTTTGATCTTCATGGGCTCTGTCATTGGTATGGTGATGATGGCAATCTTATTACCTCTAACCGACGTTAGCTCCTTCTCGATGTAACAAAACTTTCACATCACAACGCATCAACATATCCGCAACGCATTAACTTGCACGAACAAAGAACAGCAGACAGGATAGGCAGGATCGCAAAAGCGGCAGGATGGGCAGGATATTTTTTTTAATTTTATGAATTGCAATAATTCTAGATACTCAACACTTCATTCAATTTTAAATAGGTTTAGAATTCTCAATTCAAGCTTTGAAAATCTAAAAAATTAAAAAAAAATATCCTGCC
>JACCVN010000397.1 GCA_013698165.1 Parachlamydiaceae bacterium
TCTTTGACCCCTTCAAGGATGCGCTGTAAGCTTAACAGGACTAAAATCATACCCATAAGGCGTTCGAAAGCTGTCAGTCCGTTAACGCCCAGAATGCGCTCTAAACGGGGTGCTGCAAGTAGTACTGCTACTGAGAGGCACCAGGCGATAAATATTGAACTTAGCATTGTAAATTGGCTGGGCTCAGTAAGAGCATACAACATGATTGTTGCCAGAAGAGCTGGTCCCGCAATTAAAGGGACTGCCAGGGGAATTAAAAATGGTTCTTCTTGGGGGAGATTGGCTCTGAGGCTCGATTGACTAGAGAATAGAATTTTTACAGCAACTAGAAAGAGGATTACTCCTGAGGAGATTTTGACTGTGACGACTGAAAGGCCGAGACCATAAAGGATATATTCGCCTATGAAGTTAAAGAGGAGCATGAAAAATAATGCCATAAGCATTTCACGCATGACAATGTAACTCTGTCGCTTAGGATTGAGACCTCGGACCATATGCATGTATGAGGAGATGTTTCCAAAAGGATCCATTGTAAAAAACAGAATAAGTATAAGAATCAGTGACATGACAACATTATCCAAGTGAAAAATTTAGAAAGATTTGACATAAGTCCCCAGTCCGCCCAAGATCATTTCCATAGCCATTAGCACCAGGACCATGCCCATTATCTGCTCGAGAGCTTGAACCCCTCTCCTTCCCAGCATCTTTTGTAGGTAGGGTGCTGCCATGAGTACCATTAACACCGCGAAGCAGGCGACAGAAATTGCAGAGGAAACGACCAGCGGATTGGGTTCATTGGCAGATGTCAGCATGATAATGGTCAATGTTCCTGGCCCGACAAGAAGGGGAGTGGCAATTGGAACAATAAAAGGTTCTTGTTGCGGTTGAGAGGATCCTGAGAGTTCCGGCTTGTGGAAGATCATATTGATCGCTACAAGAAAAACTAATATTCCTCCGCATAAAGAGAGGGCGGGTGCGTCAATATGCATCAACTTTAGGAAATAATCACCAAAAAATTGGAAGATAATGGCGATAATAAAGACAAATATGCCTTCGCGAAGCATGATCTGCTTTTGGCGTTGAAAACTTGCATGTTTAATTAAAGCCAAAATCGCAGGGTAGTTGCCAATTGGATTGATCATTAAAAAGTAAGTCAGGGCAAGTTGAGGTAAAGATTGTGAAGCTTCCACCGCGATTCCTTAGCTTAGGGCAAGTTGATTATTTGGATTTTGCAGATGATTGCCATCAGCATGCAGCTTTTGTAGTCGAGTGGCCCTATTAATTTCAAAACGCCAGCCACTATAGATTCCAAAAGGGACTGCTGCCATGATTCCTAAAGAAAGTGAAAATACTCCTACTGTCATAAAAAAAATCAAAGCAATGACCGGCATTATCGGATAGTCCTGATGGAATTTAATCGTTTTTAGCTTTAGGGAGCTCAATGCATCCGGATTATAGCTATCACAGATTTTAACTGCAAGAATTGTAGCGATTGCTGCCAGGCCAAAAGCCAAAGGATAATATGTTAACCGCGGGTAGGTTGGTGTGTAGTCGATTGAGATAAGTGAGTTGATTGCGGACAGATTCATTTTGACAACCTAAAATTTTTGCGTGAGAAGATTATACGGCCTCTAGTTAGACTTTCCAAATGGGAAATTCTAACTAGAGAGCGGTATACGTTGTTTTTGACTTTCTAATCTCTCTCAAATCTGTTAAAATTTCAATAAATTATATGCTTAAATTCCGATTAGGTGGTTTGGGCGTTAAAAAAACAAAAAAACCGTTGCCACAACCCTCATTTTTCTGAGGTTTCAGCGCAAATTTTTTGTTTTTGCACTATAAAGTGCAAATGCGCTATCAATGAGAGGCTTGCTCACGTATAATGAGAGAAAAAATGGATTTTCGAATGCCAAAACACCACATTAAGGTAAGCCCTTCAATTTTATCTGCTGACTTTGGACATATTGCTGATGAAGCAAAAAGAGTTGAAGATGCTGGAGCCGACTATTTACATGTAGATATCATGGATGGCCTTTTTGTGCCAAATTTGACCATGGGTCCTCAGATGTGTGCGGCAATTAATCGTTCGACGTCGCTTTTTTTAGATGTGCATCTGATGATTTATAATCCTTATGATTATGTTGAAAGATTTGTGGAATCCGGCGCCGATATGTTGACGATTCATTTTGAAGCCACAGAGGATGTGGAAGAAACTCTCCGATATATTCGCACCTGCGGAATCAAAGCCGGTCTAGCCTTTAATCCTGAAACATCTGAATCAATGATTCCCAAGTATCTAGATAAATGTGATATGATTTTGTTGATGACTGTGCATCCGGGATTTGGCGGTCAAAAGTTTATGCCTGAAATTTTGGAAAAAGTTAGGTTTACAAGAGGCCTCTGTGACCAATTGAACGTCCGTGCCGGCGGTATAACGCCGAAAAAAGGCGACACGCTGCCTCCCTTTGACATTGAAGTCGATGGTGGCATAGATAACAGTACTGCTCAAGAATGTATCGATGCGGGTGCGAATGTGATAGTGGCAGGGACTTATGTGTTTAAAAGTCCCGATATGGCTGAAGCTGTACTTTCCTTGCGAGGACAATAGGTTGGGAGGTGTGCAACAATAAGTTTGACTTTTAGACAGCGCGAAAGCCCCGGGATTGAAAGATCAAAAGTGACTCCATATTATAAAATTGGGTCGATTTTGATCGTTCAATCGTGGGAGCTTTGGCGCCGTCTAAAAGCCAAATTTATTATTCCCACCTCCGTAATGTTTAATTAGGTAGGAGATCGCGATGGTAATGAGCAATCAATTGACTCCGGGAATGATTTTGTCGATCAAAGACAAATTATATCGTGTAGAGTCGTGTGTTAAAGTGTCTATCCCCAAAGGGACCCCGTTTGTCAAAGCAAAATTGCGAGATATCGTTACCAATGCTGTTGTAGAAAAGAGCTTTAAGGTTAACCAGGCCCTTAATGATGTTGCTCTAAATGAGCGGAAGCTCGAATTTTTGTATGTCGAAGGCAAGGATTATCTATTTTTAGATGTGGGCAATCTTGAGCAGGTGCTTATCTCTAGTCATATTATTGATGAAAAAGTCAAGTATTTAAGAGAAGGGATCGACGTCAAAGCCGCATTTTATGGACCAACGCTTTTTTCTGTCGAATTGCCGCAATTTCTTGAATTAATGGTCAGTAAGATTGAACCTCGTTCTGGTTCCGGCAATGGCACTAAGATATGCCACTTAGAAACTGGCGCTGAGGTGGAAGTTCCCTCATTTATCGAGGTGGGCGATATAATCAAAGTAGATACAAAAAATGATGAATATATTCAGCGAATGTAGTTATTTGTCATAAGGAGGCATTTTGGAACTAAAACATGTCAAAGATCTGATGGCCGCAATGGCGAGATCGGGAACTAAAAAATTGACACTGAAGAAAGAAGGTTTTGAGCTTGAGCTTGAAAGGGGCGAGAGCGATCTCGTACGTTCGAACGATTCAAGCCTGGATTTCGTTGAAGAGCCTTTTTATCGCAGTGAGATCGCCCAAAGAGTCACTACGCCTCTTTCAAAAGGTAGAGAGCTATCGTCGGGTTTAGCTTCTAATAACTCTGAAAAAGAAGACCAGCCAGCAAATTATATTCACTCCCCGATGGTCGGAACATTTTACCTTTCCCAAACTCCCGGAGATCCCACATTTGTAAATGTAGGCAGTAAGGTTGAGAAGAACACCGTCGTCTGCATCATTGAAGCGATGAAGGTGATGAATGAAGTTAAAGCAGGTGTCACCGGAACAATTTTAGAAATTCTGGTTGACGATGGGCATCCTGTAGAGTTTGGTACCAAATTATTCCGTATTTCGTAGGCACATCTTCATGAAAAAAGTCTTAATTGCTAATCGAGGTGAAATTGCCGTCAGAATCATCAGGGCTTGTCGTGATCTTGGATTGCAAACTGTTGCAGTCTATTCACAGGCAGATGCGGAAGCACTCCATGTTCTGCATGCTGATGAAGCTATCTGTATTGGCGAAGCGCCATCGCATAAATCCTATTTAAAAATTCCCAATATCTTATCTGCTTGTGAAATTACTGGTGCAGATGCGATCCATCCTGGGTACGGGTTTTTAAGTGAAAATGCCAACTTTGCATCGATTTGCGAGAGCTGCGGGTTGAATTTTATCGGCCCTGCCCCCTCTTCTATCGCTCTATTAGGTGATAAATCTAAAGCCAAAGCGACAGCTCGAGCTGCTGGATGCCCAGTGATTCCCGGCTCTAAAGATATTGTGATCAACCCTTTGGATGGGTTAGCCGAAGCTAAAAAACTAGGCTTCCCGGTGTTTATCAAGGCTGTGGCCGGTGGCGGAGGTAAAGGGATTCGCGTCGCAAATGATGCGGATGAGTTTCTCAAACAATTTGCAGCAGCACGTACAGAAGCCGAAGTGAGTTTCGGAAATCCGAATGTTTACCTTGAACGGATGATTCTTAATCCTCGGCATGTGGAAGTTCAAGTGCTTGGAGATAAGCATGGGAATTATGTCCACTTAGGGGAGCGTGATTGCACGATTCAACGCCGACGACAGAAGCTGATTGAAGAATCGCTCAGTCCAATTCTCACCCCAAAGCTAAGGCAAAAAATTTGTCAGGCAGCTGTTAATGTAGTTAAAGAAGCTAAATACTTCTCTGCCGGAACTGTAGAGTTTCTTCTTGATAAAGACCATCAGTTCTACTTCATGGAAGTGAATACACGCATCCAGGTCGAGCATACGGTGTCTGAAGAGCTGACAGGCATTGACTTGTTAAAGCAACAAATTGCCGTCGCCCAAAACAAGAAGCTTCCTTTTGATCAGAAAGATATTCAGTTTAGTGGTCATGTGATCCAGTTCCGCATCAATGCGGAAAATCCTACTCAAAATTTTGCGACATCTCCAGGTCGCTTAGAATACTATCTTCCTCCGGGAGGACCTAATGTGCGTGTTGATAGCGCGTGCTATTCAGGCTATACGATACCCCCGAATTATGATTCTATGATTGCCAAGTTAATCGTACGAGGTAAAGATCGCCAAGAAGCCATCGATATCGGCAAGAGAGCTTTGGCAGAATTTCATATTGGGGGGATACATTCAACAATCCCTTTTCATCAATATATGCTTACCGACAAACGTTTTTTAGAATCTGATTATGATTTAACGTATATTGATGGACTTGTTAGCGAAGGATGTGATTTTATTCCGTCCCAAAGTTAAAATTTATGTTCTCTTAATGGAATCTTAATTCTATTATGAGAAACTGTGTGTTTTTAGTGACAGTGATGTTCCCAAAAGAATACTCGTAAGAGTATTAACAATTTGATATTAAACGTAAAACCAAGGTGTATAGAAATGAATAGCATTTACAAAAAATTGTGTCTCTCATTCCTTTGCGGAATTGTCGCTTTTAGTGGCATGGCTGTAGCGAACGAAGCACGCGACGGTGCAGAAGTTCAAGCTCAATTGGGCGATAGAGCCGGCACTACTAAGCAAGAAAGACAAGCCCTAAAATCTTTGCGTTCGAATGGAGAGTCAGCTTCTGCTGAGAATGCTCCTAGCAAAGAGGCAAATAAAACTTTCCGCATGACTCAAGAGATCACTATTGGCGCAGAGCCAACGGAAGGCGCTAATGTTGATGAAGCGCATGTTGCTAGCTATAAAAGTCCGGTAACTTACATTACGACGCATGAAGGCGTCATGCACACTGTTTATTCTCTTTCACAATTCGGCGATTATGTGACTTTGAATGATGGTCTAACATGGTTTGTACGTCCTGCTGATAGATATAAGACTGGAAATTTTTTAGTTGTTACTGAGTATGATTATTTCTTAAATACGAATTTTTGCTACTTTACTGACAATATTCTTATCCTACCTGGCAGCGTTTTTTCAGCTTATGATTATGTGCTCGTCAATGCAACAACTGGAGAAACTCTTGAAGTTGATCTAGTTCAACCAACTCCTGGTCAGATAGTATCTTCTTATACAGTGTTGGCTATTGCCGGCAATACTGTTTATCTGCAAGATGGCTCAATCTGGACAGTGCCTGCAAGTGATCAAGGCATGCTCTACCGTTGGTATCCAGGTGATTCAATTACTATTGGTATCAATGATGGTTTCTTCACTGGCTGGAACCGCAACATCCTGATCAATGTCAACCTCAACGAATACGTTAGAGGCAATTGCATTAACTAATGCCGGTAAATAGTATACCGGGATCTAATTGATTTTAAACATTTGGGCTATGCGAAAACTCCCGCGGTTGAGCTCATTTATAAGACCTTGTATTGTACAATACAGAGCCTTTTAAATGAGCTCAACCCCGAGGCTTGGCGCATCCGAAATTTCTCTAGATTCAGCTATATCGAGTATATACTGTCGCAGCATTCGCGGCTTTTATTTTGACGACATTGGGCTTACGCCTTATCATTACCCAAATTTATCAAAACCTAAACATGTTTTAAAAGAGATGAACCCTTGTCAGGGTTATGAGGGCTTTTTTTGCTTACCCGTAGCTAGCACACTGTTAAGGTAGTATTTTCGACTATTTCTGCGTCAAAGCCCCGTGGTGTGCCGATCGTAAAAGGGGCTGTATTTACT
>JACCVN010000413.1 GCA_013698165.1 Parachlamydiaceae bacterium
GTTCCCTTGGGCAGTTTTTTAAATTTATTGATCAATTGTTCGATAAAGGCATCTTCAAAGCACGTTCCATAAAGGTAAAGGACTGTTGCGCTGTCGTAGTTAGCTTTTGCGATATCTCCGTGTCTGAACTCGATTTGATCAATCTTAAAACGGTCTTTGACGTGATTGGCCTTTTCCACAAACGTGGGCACCAATTCAATTCCTGTCACCTTGCAGCCTATAAAAGCTTGTAGCCAAAAACATCCCCTTCCGCGTCCACAGCCAAGCTCAAAAACATGATCTTCTTTTTTAAGGTCGCAGTGTTCAGCGATAATCTGTAGAGATGTTAATGGCGTTTCACCATAAAGATAGGGATCTGCCATACCAATTTCTTTGAGATAGTTGTGGCAGATGCGGTAAGGATTGCGCAGAAAATAACCCCAAAGCAATGCGAGATCCCAACGACGGAAATTTCGATGTCCATAGTAACGCCATACTACCTTGGAATATTCTACAGCATTGCGCTGCATGACCACCAGTTTTAACCAAAGAAGTTCAAAAAATCCCATTGTTTTACACCGTCAATTAAAAAAACTGTTGACCAGACGTGCGACAAAAAAGAATACAAACGTAGATAATACGTCATTAAAGGCAGTGACTATAGGACCTGCAGCTACAGCGGGATCGATGCGCAAGCGTATGAATAGAAAGGGTGAAAATGTTCCGAGTGTTGTTGCTGTCATGCAAGCTCCCAAAAGACCTAAACCAACTGTCACACCTAGTGCCAAAGCGCTTTTGTCCGCATGGTGGAACCCCAAATTACTTAAAGTGTAAACGATCAGTCCGCAGATAATCCCAAAAGCAGTGCCGATCAACAGTCCTATACCCAGCTCTTTCATGATAGCTTCACGGCGAGATCCAGGGGAAAGTTCACCTGTATATAGCCTGCGCACAAGGATCGTACTGCACTGTAAACCGACGTTACCGGACATCATATTAATCAGGGGGACAAAGAAAGGCACAATTGCAAACCAGATACGATCATTGAAATAAGTTAAGGCCGTGGATGTCACTAGTCCGGCAGCAAGGGTCACTAAAAGCCAGGGAGCACGCCACATAAATCGTTTAAGCACCGGATCGTGCTCGCTGACATCTTCAGCGGTACCCGCAATAGTCGCAATTGTTTCATCGGCGATGTCTTCCATTGCTTCGACCACATCTTCATATGTGATAACTCCGACAAGACGGTTATATTTGTCAACAACGGGTAGAGCAGGAATTTCATACCTGCTTACAAGATCTACTACTTCATCGCGAGAGGCATCTGCGGTCACTTTATGCAAGATCGGTCGCATGACTTGACGCAATGGAACATATTGAGGATTGATGATTAAATTTCTCTCAGGCACATATCCTGCCAGTTCGCCATCATCCGTTAGAACGAAGATTCGGCGTGTCAACTCGATACCTGGGTTATTGCGAATTGCAGTTGCAACTTCTCCTATAGTGGTATTCATTGAAAAAGCAAAGAATTCGTTGGTCATCAAACGGCCGGCACTATGGCGATCATGCTTTTGCAATTCGCGAATACGCACGGCTTTTTTTGGTTCCAAAAGATCTAGTACTCTTTTTAAACGCCGATCAGACATGTCATCTAAAATTGAAACAGCTTCATCCGGCGGCATACGCCCTATGAGTGAACGGATTTCCTGATCATCAATTTGACGAAAAATTGCTGTGCGCGTGTTATTGCCAGTATTGATCATAAAGATGATCTTGGCATTTAAATCGGGGAGATTTTCATAGACCACAATGCGGGCGCCAGGCGGCAAACGTGTAACTGCATAAGCTAAATCGATCGGGTCATGTTCGCTTGCGATTTTTGCAATGTCATGCAGTAATATTTGGGCTGTCGGCTGATCAAATGCGGTTTCAAGCTTTTCATTTAGCGCATCATCCAGTTGACCGGTACTGTCCATTCCGTGGAGATGAAGTGAATCTTCTTCTTCTAGATCAGTCTCATGATTTTTCCTATCCACTTTGCTCCCCTAAAACTAAACACTAGTTGAAAAGAGTTTATGCCAGCTACACCTAATTTGTCAATTTAACATTGAAATAATTGTTTAATTGTGCTACTCTCAAGTATACTCCTCGAGTAAACTAACTATTTTACCCAAAAGAAAAAGTATATCATGTACAAACCTGAAAAAATTCGCAATGTCGCCATTATTGCCCACATTGACCATGGCAAAACCACGATGCTGGACAGTCTTCTTAAACAATCAAAAGTCTTTCGTGATAACCAACATATTCCAGATCGTGTCATGGATTCCTATGACCAAGAAAAAGAACGCGGCATTACAATTTTTGCAAAACATACATCTATCCACTATGAAGATTATAAAATTAATATCATCGATACTCCGGGACATGCCGATTTCTCCGGCGAAGTTGAACGTATTCTTGGAATGGTTAATTCAGTATTACTTCTCGTTGATGCTCAGGATGGGCCTATGCCACAGACGCGGTTTGTATTGTCTAAATCATTGAAAATGGGTCTCAAACCAATTGTTGTGCTTAATAAAATTGACCGTCCGCATGCTGATCCGGACCGTGTTTTAGATGAAACTTTTGATCTTTTTGCTGAACTAGGCGCTAACGACGAGCAGTTAGACTTTAGCTACTGTTACGCTTCAGGACTTAGTGGCTTTGCTGTTAAGCATCCGGATGATGCGCGTGGCGATATGACACCTCTTCTAGAACTCATTATTTCAGCTGTTGATGCTCCGTCGGGTAATCTTGAAAATCCTTTCCTTATGCATGTGGCAACTATTAGCTATGATGATTATGTCGGTCGTCAAGCCTGCGGAAGAATCCTTGAAGGAATCGTGAAAAAAGGCCAGCAAGTAATCCATATTGACGAAAGCGGCAACCAAAATAAAATGACGATTACTCGTATCGAAGGTCACTTAGGTCTGGATAAAGTCGAAGTTAACGAAGCCGGTGTGGGTGACATTGCAATTCTTTCAGGTATTCCTGAAGTCATCATTGGCGATACTCTGTGCGATCCTTCCAAGATTGTACGCCTTCCTCGGATCAGATTAGATGAACCTACAGTGTCTGTAGACTTTACCGTCAACAATTCGCCATTTGTTGGTCGTGATGGTAAGCATGTGACAATGAATAAAATTAAAGCCCGCTTAGAAAAGGAAAAGCGCAGCAATATCTCTTTGCGAATCGAATTTAATGATGACGAGCAAGATAAGATTACTGTTGCAGGCCGTGGAGAGCTTCATTTAGCTGTTCTTATGGAAGCAATGCGCCGCGAAAACTACGAATTTAGCGTTTCTAAACCAAAGGTAATCCTTAAAATGGTCGATGGGGTCAAAAATGAACCTATCGAGCGTGTAAATGTCGAAGTTCCTGAAGAATATTCTGGAATGGTTATCGAAGAACTTTCTAAGCGTAAAGGGGAACTTCAGCACTTACATACCGATGAACATGGTATTACTAGCCTTGAGTTCTTGATTCCAACACGCGGACTCATGGGTTATAGAAACAACTTCCTAACAGCGACTCGAGGTCTTGGAATCTTGACTTCACTTTTTGAGAATTTTTCACCTTGGAAAGGAGATATTCCAGGCCGTCCTAGGGGCGTGCTTCTATCTATCTGTCTTGGTAAGGCAAGTGGTTACTCGCTTTTCAACCTACAAGATCGTGGAGTCATGTTTGTTGGGCCAGGTGAAGATGTATATGAAGGGATGGTTGTGGGCGAAAATACACGCGATAATGACCTTATCGTCAATGTTATTAAGGGGAAGCAGCTCACGAACGTGCGCGCTTCAGGTACTGATGAGAACATTGTGTTGACTCCTCACCGCAAGTTTACTCTCGAGCAAGCCATCGACTATATTGCGGATGATGAGATCATTGAAATCACACCAACAGCCATTCGTATGCGCAAACGCTTTCTGACAGAAAACGAACGCAAAAGAAAGTAAATAACGTAGCCTGCTGCGAGACGCAGCAGGCTACAAACGCTGCAGGCTACAAACGCTGCAGGCTACAATTACCCTCTTAAATACCCTTTCCTTTTCCATGACTTGTTGAATGCGGTTAAACTATCGTAATTGTTGGCATGTACAGCTGAATGTCCACTCATCTTCTGATACCAATAATGTTCATCAAAAGTGTTGTAAGTTGACACATATGTATTTTTACCGAATACTTTTTTTTCTACGCCTAGCTTTATGAGTGCAGCGGTATCAATGGAATTTTGATACTCTATAAACTCTATGCTTTTCACATATTTTTCTTTATCGATCTTCTGATTTGTAGCTAATGAAAAAAGCTGGTTAAATTGAGGAGTTTTCAATGCATTATGGAGTTCAAAAATTAGAGATGCAATGATTTCTTCTTCAGAATTATGGCTGGATAAATTGATGAAAATAATTCTTCTGTCCGGGTCCCAACAGGCACCAAATTTTACGGAACATTCATTTTTAGCAACTGAAAGGCGTAAGGCTCCTTGCTTTAAAATATCACAAATTAATTTGTTACCTTCTTTCAAATTTCTGATAGCACGCAAACTATTTTTTAGCTCGGGAGAGTATTGTACTGAGACATATTGTTCAGTTGTTTTGGGAGTTGAATATAAGGGTAAGGCTTGGAGTGTCCCTAAAAGAAAATATAATGTTAGTTGAATTTTCACTGATGTCCGGGTTAATGGTTGAAAAAACCAGCATGCCAAACAAGCAATTTTACTAATAGAAAAATATCAACTTAATAAAAAAAATGTTGTGATAATAATAAAAAATTTATTACTAAAATCTTGGCGCTATTGAATTAAATTATTTATTATTCTTGTATACATAAGATAATTTTGAGTAGAAACTGCCCAAAAAAGGCATCCGAAATTGCTCAGTGCACAAATTTTTTTAGGTTGAAGTAGGGACTTGTTTTATATATCCTTGAGCGTTAGATTCTAACCCTTTTAGATAGTCTAAATCTTAAATGGAACCAGCTCATATGCATACTATTCAGAATGACAGAACACCATTAATGAACGCTGGAATTGTCAAAGCAAATAAAAGAAAACTCGACTCAGAGGAATCGACAGAAATTTCTTCTTCGAACAAAATTAGTAAATATGGCATTGGCACACGCACCATTAAAACTTTTGAGGCGATGAATAAAAAGCTTTTGGAATGGTTGTTCGAACCTCTTGAAAATCTTGGCATGAACCGGAAGGATATTGAGGAAGGCATTTTACGCATTGCCAACGCCATATTCGAATTAGAAAAAGAACCATGCAAATTTGCTAGGCGCTTTAGCAAAAATGAGGACAGTTTCGACGGAACGATTTTTAAAAATCCCTTTGCTTTCCATTTAAAAAATTCACCTGAAAAAGAAGAAATGAAGCTGCATATCTATATGCCAAGCGCAATTAAGGGATCCTTTGTTGGTGAAGGGGGTTGCAAAAAAACGAAACACTCTTTGACACTTATAGTTCCCACGAATGCTTGCAAATCAATAACCTCCACTCCCCTTCCATTGATCAAAATTATCTACTCTGTCATTCAAAGAACCCTGAATTTTTTACCTATTATGAAAATAGACCAGGTTTATGAAAGTCTTCAATTACAAGAATATCTTATTAAAATTATCCCTCCAGAGGACGCAAGGCTTGCCAGAAACATCGATGTGCGCAGCTATTCTTCCAAGAATAGGAAAAGGCTAGAAATCGAGCAAGAGTGGTATAATATAGATCTGCATCATGCTAAAATTTATGGTGCGGTACCAATAAACATTAATGCAGCTTCCGGCTTCCATTCTCTAAGATTTGCAACTAAAGTTGATCTCTTAATAGACCAGGGGAAGTTTCTTATGGTTATGCATCAACAGGGGATTGTGCACGGTGATATCAAGGGGGCAAACATACTTCTCAAAATAACGACGGATGGTCTATTGAAGGAGGATTTGACGGATTGTGATGCAATGCAAAAAATTGGACATATTCCGCCCGATAACACCCCCTATCCTTACTGGGATGCATGTAGGAATAATGGTTTCTTGCTCCCCTCAACCGATGTCCAGGGATTTGTATATGCAATCATGGAGATCCTTTCCGTTTATACTGACCATGGTTCTAAATTTTCTAAATACCCTGCGGTTGAATCTAATGAAATGGTTCAAAAGAAACTGCATATTGATATGATTATAAAGTCAATTAAGAGCTTCACTGATTTTGAAAATGAGATTTATGAAAAATTAAATAAGGGCTCATGCTCCATTCTTTTAATTGACCTACTGGATACCATTGAAAAGGCATTCCAGGAATTGCAAAAAATATCCGCTTGGACTGCTGAGCAAGGGCAAGACATCAATACAGCAATGAACGAAATCTTGGTCTTTGAGAAGCTAATCTCACTTTTGGTGAGACAAAAGCATTCCAATCAAAATTTATGGAAAAATCTCCATTCAAACGTAATACTTCAGAAGATCATTCAAAATGGCACACTTGAAGAAGCTCAAAAAGCTTTTGACGTGTTGACTAGCTCTACACTTGACTATCTCTCGATTAACTCCGTTCTCGAAGCCCTCATCGAAATTAAATCTATAGTTAAAATATAGTTAACAAAATTTAATTAAAGAATTTAATTTACATTTTAAATAAAGTATATTATTGGTATAATAAGTGTAGAGATGTATTCATTTAATAGAAGCAGTTCTGGTGTTAGTAAACCAAGTGGAGGTGTTTATGTTAAAGCATGCATGTGTCTTGTGTAAAGTTGTGGGTGCCATTGCAATTATCGGTGCCCTCAATTGGGGATTAGTAGGTGTGGCAGAGTATAACCTTGTGGATCACCTATTTGGTGCTGGGTCTGTGGTTTCACGCGTTATATATAGCGTTGTTGGACTTTCAGGTGTTGTACTATTGGTAAGTTATTTTGTAGATTGCCCAAAATGCAATAAATACTAACTTAAAGTGAATTGCATAAGGCTTGAGAGCTATTCTTTTTGAATTAACAGAGAATTAGAGAGAAAGTTTTCTTTCTAATTCTCTTTTGCTTTGTATACTTGTGTTTAGGTTGTAAAAAAATGGTGTTTTTTTCTCACATTGTCTTTAAGCTTAATCAGCTAATTATTAGAAGCTTATAGGAATAATTCAATGTGAATAAAAATCATTCATTTTGGCGCCAAACAGCACCCTAACTTGTAGTTGCATCCAAACTGTGATCAAGATGCCTTTTTTCTATCCTCTCTTTTCCAAAAAAATTTTCATACATTTTCAAATCTTGATTGTGCAAACCTCACTTGATGTGTTAAGTTGTCCGCAATATCTCAGGTTCAGCTATGTCGGGTATATGTCTATGCAGCAAGGAGAGGGTTCTGGATTACATTTATAACTTGAAAAAAGTCTTTTACTTATTGCTAACAACGATTGTTGTTCATAGTTTCTTCCCCCTTTCTCAATTAGAATCTAAAGATCAAGAGAAGAAGATCGCTATCCTCGTCCCCTCATATAATAACAAAGAATGGTATAAGCAAAATCTGGACAGTATTTTTGGGCAGCAATATGATAATTATATTGTGCTTTATATTGATGACTGTTCTCCTGATGGCACTGGTGATTTGGTTGAAAAATATATAAAAGAAAAGGGGCAAGAACGCCGCGTCATTCTTTTCAAGAATCAAGAGCGCAAATTGGCTTTAGCCAATCGCTACAAGTGTGTTCAGCTTTGCGATGATGATACTATTATTGTCGATTGTGATGGCGATGACATGCTTGCACATCTTCATGTTCTTTCAATCATTAATAAAATCTATTCAACCAATGATGTATGGTTGACATGGGGATCCTATGTACATCAATCTGATGGTCTATTTGGCTGCTGTGATCCTATTCCTAAATCTGTGATTATAGAAAATGATTTTAGAGATTATGAGTGGGTTTTTTCTCATCTTCGCGCCTATTATGCCGCTCTATATAAGAAAATAAATTATCCGGATTTACTGCATGGAGGACATTTTATTCCAACTGCAACAGATGTAGCGGTTATGCTTCCAATGCTTGAAATGGCTGGTGATCATTCGATGTTCGTTGCGGACATACTCTATATTTATAATGATCTAAACCAGCTAAACATACACAAGACTCAACGTAAATTCCAAATTGAGATGGACAACATCATTCGTAAGAAGCCCAAATATAACAAATTGCCTCAACTATTCGAAATACCTCCACAGCAGACACTCTAGCATCCTCAAAGTATTAACACTCCACAACGCTTTAGCAACCTCAACGCATGACCTCATCTCTAACGCATTAACATGCAAGAACAAATAACCACAGACAAGATAGACAGGATTGCTGGCGGCGGAAGTGCAGGATTCTACATTCAGGATAGAAGGATAGAAGGAATTCATAATTTATTCAGATTATTTAATTTCTTGATTTTTATAATTAATATGAGGGCTGCCTAGCTTTTTTATTAAAAAACTTGTAGATTTTGCCCCTTGCGTCCTGCTTCGCTTGTCTGCTGTTCTTTGTTCTTACGAGTTGAAGTGTGATGATGTTTAGATCTTGCGGACTGATACGTTGGAGGTACGCTGTTTCTTTCTGGTTGAAAACCAAATTCCTCGCTTGAAATTTCCTGTATAACTCCAATCTTTCAAATATCCCAGCATGTTAATAAGCATTTTGTTTAAAATGGTTATATATTATAATTAAAATATTAGATGGTATTGCAATACTAATAATGCAATTATGAGGTTCTTATGTCTTTTGATAGTACAATTGTGCCAGGCATGCCTCATTTTGAGAATTTACCTACAAGCCTGAAAGGGTCTACATCAAACGAGTTTAATAGCCAAAATCTTCAAAACTTGAATAAAGACATTAAAACGCTACAAGCAACAATCACTAGTATTTGTAATGAAAATTTTACTGCAAATGCCGTACCTCCTATAAGCAAATTAATTTCACTCCTTGAAAATAGAATTAAGGATTATTCTAAAATGGTGCCTATTAGAGATAAAAGGTTAAGCGACAAATTAAGCGAAGAAATTACACTTTTAGGTCTATTATCCAAAAAATTATATACTAAAGAAACTTCCTCTATAGTTAAAGATTTAAAAAATTGTGTCGATGAAATTGAGATTTTGATTGACTCTGCTCCAAAAAAGTGTGCCACTTTTAACCAAAATGGAAGGGATCAACTTCTTGAAC
>JACCVN010000420.1 GCA_013698165.1 Parachlamydiaceae bacterium
TCTATGGACCATTGCCATGATGGAAGCTGCGATACCCATCATCATGATAGCTGTTGCGATCATGAGCATGATGATTTTTATTCTCAGCTTATTGAGATGGCCGATGAAGCATGGATGGAAGTCTTAAAATGCAAAATCAAAGATCAGATCAAGACTCAATCAGGGGCCCATTTAGACGAACTTGCCAAGATTGTTTCAGACGCTAATCACCACCGCTGGAAGCATAAAATGGAAGTTCGCCAAGGTGCTGGCGACTACAGAGAAAAAGTCCGCAACTTTTTCAATCAAGGCAACTGCGACAACCAGGGCAACTGCGACAACCAGGGCAACTTCAACAACCAGGGCAACTTCAACAACCAAGGCAAACAGTAATGAAACTCTGAATGCTGTAGCCTGCTGCGTCTCGCAGCAGGAGTCAGCGAAGTGTGCATTCGGTCGCTTGGCTCACCTTCACGCCTGCTGCGAGACGCAGCAGGCTACATTTTTTATATCAACCCTAACTCAACATCTCAACGATTTGGAACCTGTTGTCGTCTTTATCTTTGAAAGTCTGCATTCTGACATGTCCCGGAACTTCAATGATATTGCCGATAAAAGTGACGCCTTTTTTGGCCATGTCCGCTTTTGCTGTATCAAGATTTTCTACAGTAAACGTGACAACAGCATTTTGACCTGGTTTAACTTCTTCTTCATCATTGCTTTGAGCAATCCCCAGCAAGGCACCTCCGTCCATCCCGGACATTTCTGCCCAGCCAAATTCTTCAGAATTTTGTGTTAATTTGAGCCCTACAACATCTTGATAAAATTTTATTGACGCTTTTAAATCTGTGACGACGATCCATGACAATTGGATTGCTTTAACTTCGCTCATTTATATTCTCCTTAAATTTTCTGTGAGTTTCAATTTTATAAAATACAGTGATATATATGATCCTCATTACCTGTAAAATTGTCACGAATTATCTTTTTCGGTGGAGTTTCGGCACATATCGGTTGTGCGTAGGGACATCGGGTCCTAAACGGACAGCCGCTTGGTGGATTTAGCGCCGATGGAATTTCGCCTTTGAGTTCGATACGATTTCTTTTGGTCAAAGGGTGTTTCGCAGGCGTCGCTGAAAGGAGGGCTTGTGTGTAGGGGTGTTTTGGATTATTAAAAAGTTCTTTAGTAGAAGCTGTTTCCATCACTTTTCCAAGATAGAGCACTACAATGCGATCGCTGATGTAGCGCACCACCGATAGATCATGAGAAATAAATAGATAGCTCAAACCCAGGCTTTCTCTTAACTCTATAAGTAAATTTAAAATTTGAGCCTGCACAGAGATGTCCAGGGCGGATACGGCTTCATCACAAATGATAAGTTCGGGGCCCAGGGCCAACGCTCGGCCAATACAAATGCGCTGTTGCTGCCCACCTGAAAATTGATGCGGATAACGCGGCATAGCTTCCGTAGACAGACCTACTTTTTCTAATATGTTCGCTACACGGTCTCCCTCATCCGCGTCATTTTGACTGATTCCATGATAGCGAAGCGGCTCCCCAATTGTCTCAGCAATTGTTTTACGTGGATTTAAGGAACCAAAAGGGTCCTGAAAAATAATTTGGATTTTTGATCTTAGCTTAAAAAGCTCTGTTGAAGTTGCTGTCAGGAAGTTTTTTCCTTGAAACTCAATTTTTCCTGCAGTGGGTTCAATTAAGCGGATTGCCGCCCTTGCAGCTGTACTTTTACCGCAGCCGGATTCTCCCACGACTGCAAGAACTTCCCCTTGACCAATTGAAAAATCAATACCGTCGACAGCTTTTACATACCCGACGACATGCTTGAAAATTCCTGCTGTGACGGGAAAATATTTCTTTAATCCTTCTACTTTAAAAAGTTCTTGTTTCATTGTCCCTTCATTTTGGATACACTTTCTGCGCTGCCATCATAAAGTAGGCAGCGTGCTTGATGTGAGCCTGCTTCATCAATTGAAAAAAAAGGGATTGTGCCTGATCGACATTTTTCCATCACAAAAGGACAGCGAGGATGAAATTTGCATCCAGGAGGATAATGTGTAGGGGAGGGGACTGTGCCTTCAATAGGTTTTAGAGGTTTCGTAGGATCTGCAAAGCCTGCAAGGGAAGAAAATAATCCTTTTGTATAAGGATGAGCGGCCTTGTCAAAAATGTCTACCACATTGCCAAATTCCACATTTTCAGAGGCGTACATGACGATAACGTCATCTGCCATTTCTGCCACGACTCCCATATCATGCGTAATTAAAAGCAAAGCCGTCTCTTTTTTCTTTTGTAAATTCCTTATAAGGTCGAGAACTTGTGCTTGAATTGTGACATCTAAAGCAGTTGTGGGCTCATCGGCGATTAATATATCAGGCTCGCCAAGTAAGGCCATAGCGATCATTATGCGCTGTTTCATGCCGCCGGACAATTGAAAAGGATAATCATCAAGGAGTCTTTTTGGTGAAGAAATGCCTACTTCAGTGAGCGCTAGTATAATTTTTTCTTCAGCTTCTTCACCATATAAGTTTAAATGCAGCTCTGCAGCTTCAAGAAGTTGGTTGCCGATAGTAAAGACAGGATTTAACGCGGAAGAAGGGTCT
>JACCVN010000437.1 GCA_013698165.1 Parachlamydiaceae bacterium
CAAGAAAAAAATCTAATTCTCGAACCCAATATTAATAAAATAGAACTTGATAAAAGTCAAAGAATCAGTAGCGCAAATTTGGGTCTAATTGTCAAAAATGCTGCAGAACAACGCACCTACAAGGTGGCTTCTGAAAATTCTGATGGCAAAAAACCTAATATGTTAGTCAATACATCCGTAACTGGCGTTAGTTTGGGGCTGGCATCTTTGGTTCAATTGATTAAAGACGATCCTAAATTTTTCAATATGCACCCCGAATTTAATCAATATGCCAAAACATTGACCGAAACATTTAACATTAAAAAAGAAATTCTTTCAAAACATACACTTTCCCCAGAGGGGGAAGCAGACTTATTGAAAGATCTTCAATATATTTCTAACGCTGTTAGATTAATTGAAACCGAATTAACGCACAGGGTGGAAGTAGAAGCCCTTTTGAAACCGGGAAGTGTTAATTCAAGAGCTGCTTCAAGAGATTTGGAGCTAAAATCTAAAGAATTACAGCAAATTATAGATAGTTTAAAAGAAGCTTATGAGAATGGCACTAAACTTGTTCAGCATGGCAAAGATGAAAATGCTAAGATTGAAACAAAAAAAAGAAGGCCTACATTTATCGGGAAGCCCTTAACTGAAGGGGCAAGTCGACAAGCTGCTAACACATATGAGTCAATCATTAGCAAGATTGAAAACCTTCCTAAAGATTCACGTTTGAAAAATCAAGCAAAGCAAATTGTTGGGTTAATGGGTCGGGACACTAGGTTTAATGCTATCTGCAAGAAAAACCATAAGCTTGAAATGAGATATAAAAATATCGCTGGACAACTTTATCTTGAAAAAGAGGCCCCAAAAGTCCAAGTTCAAATTAGTCTAGATGAAGTATTAAAGGTGCCAGTTAACCCCGATATTCAAAAGGAATTTTTATCCACTTATCGCTCATACTTCAATGAAACCCCGGGAGATAACGATCCAGGACCAGCAGATCAAAAACTTTTTTCCCTTTTGATAGAAAAATTCAACGATTCCGAAACATCCCTCTATGAAAAGCAACAGGTCTTGAAACTTGCCATTGAGTGGACAAAGGTAAACACTCCTACGACATTGATTATGCCCCAAATCAGTATGCTAGAAGACTTTGCCGCCTTAAACGGCTCCCCAACCCTAAACGCATTAGGTGAAACCCTTAACGAAACATTAAACAGAGCTTCCCCAAAATAACAAGAAACAACACACTCAACCATCAAAAGCAGACATCCACAGCATCCACATCGCATACACATGCAACAGATCCATAACGCCTACACTCGCACGAGCAAAGAACAGCAGCAGGATTAGCAGGATCGCAAGCGGCAGGATGGGCAGGATATTTTTTTTTAATTTAAATGAATAGCTATGATGTTAGGTACTGAAAAACTTCATTCAATTTTAAAGATTGAGAATTCTCAATTGAAAATTTTAAAAATCTAAAAAAAATTTCCTGCTTATCCTTCTGCAATTCTTTGCTTGTGCTTGTGGGGATGTGTTGTTTTATTCCCTTTTAATAGACTAAGAATTCACAATTCAAATTTTGAAAATCTAAAAAATTAAAAAAAAATATCCTGCCCATCCTGCCGCTTGCGATCCTGCTTATCCTGTTTGCTGTTCTTTGCTCGTGCGAGTGTATGCGTTGTGGATGCTGTGGATGCGTTGCGTGTTTATGCGTGCGGGTTGTATTATGATGCATGTAGTTTGGGTTAGCCTGTTGGGGGTGGGGTTGGAGTTGGGGTTGTTAGGCTTTGTTTTTTGCGTTCAGCGACCCTGTTTTCTTCGAAGAAGGTTATGAAGGTGTTAAGTTCGTTTTTATCGGAGATTTTGACCTTAAATTCATTTCCCTTTATTTCCCCAGTGAATTTTTGCATTTCGCTGCTTTCAGAGAGATACTTTTTGAATGTCCTTTGCAAGGCAACCGATTCACTTTGACTTTTCCCTTGAAATGACAATGTAAACCCTTCTCCTTCTTTATCTTTTACGAGGTGAAACTCTTTTCGTGTGGCCATTTTAATTTCTAAATGTTGAAACGCTATTTTATCTTTCCCCTCTCCGACATGATCAATTGTTTCTGAAAAAGCCTTCTCAATATTTCCAAGACAATCCAGAGCTTTAGGGCCTAAGTCTTTATCGAAATTCATGAGCTCAACACGTTCCTTTAGCACGCCTTCAAAGTAATCTATCCTATCAAACAATCGCATTTTGATTTTCGCGATATCTTTTTTAAAGTCCAAGTCTTCACCAGGTTTGTCAAATGCTTTTTCATAGGACTTGAAAACGTTTTCAATTTCAGTTTTTGAGTTAATGATAGTTCTCATCCCTTCCATTTTATCTGAAAGAAGAGTGTCATCAAAGATGCCAAGATTTTTATATTTAAATTTTTCTGTGGGTTGATCAAATGAAATATCACTGTGGAGATTTTTCTGTGTCATCACATCCGTTTTACCTCTGTCAGGAACACCTTCTAAAGATTTACCTGGGTCGATATTCATCAATTTGGCTTTGCCATCGACCACAATGTAACCTAAGTTTCCCCCTTCAGAACCAATTTTATCCCGATCTCCCATCAATAAAGTCATTATCTTAGCTTTAGCTAGCTCCTTGGGATCGATAGGATAGAAGACCCCATTCTCAGTTATACCATTATTCTCAAGCCTGCCATTCTTGATTTGCCCCTTCAAGGTGGAAAACTTTTCCTGATTAGGCCCCTCAACCATTGTCCCATCAAGTAATAACTTAGAAGCCCCATCATCATATTGTGAAAGAACCAGCTTTAGCTTTTGTCCACCGAAACCTAGAGATTCAAAAATATCGTTTGCTAAGGCTTCTTTTATAGCGCCTAAATTCTTCTCTTTAGGGGTTTCAGCGACAGCACGAACATGCATATCTCGAGCGATTTTATTAACAAAATTAACCTTTTCAATATTGGCCGCCAGCGTTTCAAACCCCTCTCTTTTCACACGGCCAGCAGTGGTAATGGCTCTGCCGGGGTCAATGCTCACTAGTCCGGATACAGGATTGGCATAGTCCAATTTAACGAAATGAAGTTTTTGAAATGTCTTGAAATTTTCATAAAAGTGTTTCTGAAGACCCTTCTGTACGTCGGGATTATTATTTTTCAGATGATTAATTATCTCTTCAGCGCTTAACGACTCATTTTCTGCTGTAAATTTACTTATTTCTTCTTTGTAATTTTCTTTAATAAATTTATTTGCAACATCGTAGTACTTATGCTGGGGGTTATTTATTTTTTCGCTGTGATTTTCAGTCCATACTTTTTTCGCTTCAAAACCTGGTTCCACCCCCCATCTTTTGTTCTCAACAAACTTGTAGATGCCTCCAATCATTGTTTCTGTGCTGGGGGCTGATTCTGAACCTACCAAGATGTGGTTGAGAATTGCGTGGTGAAGTTTATAATTGCTATCTTTTTCAGTTATAGCTTTGTCCTTGACAAAGTCAATCACATCTCCATTGGAATAGGCTTCTTTATTTTTATTAGGGATATTATTTTTTTTGATGTATTCATCGGTAATTTTTCGAAATTCATTAATTTTTCCATCACCTGGATCAGTAAGGAGTTCATTTCGAATAAAATTCCCAACTTTTTCGGAATTATCACTAAAAATCTTAGCCGCATTAAAATTTGCTGGCGTGAATTCCAGTTTTTTACCACTACTTTTCAGAACATTATCCATGATTTCATTATAAATTTGTTTGTGCTCAACCTTATTGGTCTTAGCAGTATTTCTTATATAATCGATCACTCCTTTATCTGCATAAGCCACTTCTTTGCTGGTAAAGGCAAGATTAGAATTGCTTTTAACGTAAGAATCAGCGAGCTGCTGGTAGGGATTAGTCTTGTTTTTTTGTAGCTGTGATTTGATAAATTCATTTGCTTTAGATTCATGCTTATCTACCATCTCACTGGGATCCTTGCCAAGATGACCAAGTCCGTAAGGAGTTTTCAATTCCTGGGGGGTTCCGACGCTTTTGCGTAATTGTGATGAATCCATTCCTTTCGATCGATTGCGAGTAGTAATATTTTTTGGCAAAAGTGTTTCTTTGGCACTCTCGATCCCCTTGGCATTATCGCCCGAAAGCAGGGTGACTTTTAAGCTTTTACTCTTACTTTCAGGTGTTGTGAAGGAGTAATCTTCAAATATTTTGAATTGTTTGTTGGCTATTTTTATCGTAGTCGATTGCGGCGTTTCATTTTGAACTTTACCCGCATTTAGTGTCTTCTCATTGGCACTCCCTCTCTTCTCTGTTTGTTGAGGTCTAGTCCAAGGTACTGTTTGAAATGAATTTCTTAGCCCATCCATAATCAGACTTTAGTTAAAAAGGTTAAAACTAAAATAATTACTTATAATTCGACTATAAATATATTATACAATAAATAATTATATTAACATAGCATGATGAATAGAAATGTCATCTAAAAACTAAAAATACCTGAATTTTAGAATAATAACCAGCTGTTTAATTAAGTATTTACCAATTAAACCATTAAATATTAAAATAGTTATATGGAGTAATATACATTAATAGTTTTTTTGAGGTGCTTTATGTTGGATAATTCAATTCCTTCGAAAAGGAATCTTGACGCGGTGAGTCAAAACACGGCAAGAATTCCTAATTCAAAAATCAATATAGGAGATTCACGCAGAAAGATATCAGAGGCAAACAAAGGGGCAGAAGAATCTAATAAAGTGAAGGATACGCCAGCTGGAAGTAAAATAGGTAATGTTGCTAATAAAACTATACCAAGACGCCCTCCAATCCCCTCCAAAGCACTTCAGGATGAGATCATCGCAAGCCGAAAAAATTCCAAAGAAAAACAGGATGAAAACTCATCCTTGAATAAAACGCCCTTTTCACAGGCTCTTCACAGAGCAGAAGAAAATATTACCCGACAATCAAAAATCGAAACTGAGCTTAAAACTAAGCACGAATCACTTAAAAATTTCATTCATGAAACAAAACTCCCGGATGGTGATGAAAAATGGTTTCATAATGAGATTATTTGTGCTGACATGCATATTTTAATGGCAAAAATTGATTTTTTTCGACTAAAAATTCAACTCAGTCCTGAAGAAAATGATTTATTGATTCAATTGAAAAAACATGAAGAAGAAGCAAAAATTTTGCGACCTGATTATATTAACGCAAAAATAGAGTTACTGAAAGATCAAATAGATAAATTACAATCCCAACTTGAGGCCCAGCCAAATAAAGACTCAAAATTAATAACTAATATTAGAGAACTAACTTCTAAAATTGACCAAATGCAATTAAACTACAAAACTCATTCAGCTGTTAAAAGTCAACTAGATATCCCTGAGAAGTCTTCAAATCGACAAGTTGAGGATCTTGAAGATAAGACTCCCCCCACTTATACGAATGGGCTTGATATCGCTAATCAAGAAATTGAAAGTATTGCAACGGAGCTTAATATCCATACTTCACCCAATATAAAAACGCTCTTAGTACCACCAAAACTTGAATCACAAGCTCCAGAAGACAACTTATTAGTTGCTCGCATCATCTCACAATATCAACGGGAAAAAAAACTTATCAGTAACCATCAGAACGATAAAACTGAACTAAGCAACGCTCGAAAAATTAGCAGAGCAAATTTACAGCTGATTGTTGAAAATGCTACAAAAATTCATACATACGAAATCTCATCTGCAGGCAGTGAAAAAATGGCCTCTACTACATCGCTGCAGCACGAAACCAATAAAGTAGAAAGTGAAGTGGCGTCTATAAATCGGCTCATTGAAGCTAATCCCGAATTTTTTGTTGCCAACCCTGAATTTAATCAACATGTCGACACATTGTCGAAAGCGTTGAATAAGAAAGAGGAATTCCTAAATTTAAAACTGCCCCTTTCTACTCAAGGGCAAGTAAGCTTTAGAGAAGATCTTCAACAAATTTCCGATGCAGTAAAAATCATCGAAACTGCATTCATCCAACGGCAAGAAATTGACGCTTTATTACATTCAGATAAAATTAATGCTAGAGCTGCCGTTAAGGCAGCCGAACTCAAATCAACAGAACTACTACAAATCATCCATACTTTAAAAGAGGCAAAAGCTCATGGCACCAAAGTTGTTTTAAAGGGCACAAAAGAAAGTGGTTCTATTGAAACGAAACGTGAAAGGAAGCACTCTTTTAAAACATCAAAAGCCGCAAGCCATAAAGCTGAAGTCACTTTTGACTTTATCCTGAGTAAGATTCAGGATGTTCAGCAATATCCCGGATTAAAAACTCAGGCCAAAGAAATCAATGACTTAATAAGGAACGACCCGTCATTTTTAAAAGTCTGTAAAAAAAACTCCAAGTTTGAAACTAGGTTTAAAACAATTGATGGTCAGCTTCGTGTAAAAATTGAATCTATTAACACCCCAATTAGCACCATAAATGAACTATTAAAGCCGCCAGGAAATCCTGATTTCCAAAGAGCATTTTTAAATTCTTACCGTTTCATTATCAATGAGCTTACAGGAGATCAAAGCCAAGAAAGTTCCGATTCTCAAAAACTATTCACATTTATGACTGAAAAGTTCATTGCCCCTGCAACAACTTTATATGAAAAGTTACAGATAATGAAGCTTGCAACTCAGTGGGTAAATGATCCTTACATTAATAGCTACGAATTGCATGGGACGAACGATGATGTATCTGTATTGAAGGCGCAAATTAAGCAGCTTGCCGAACTTGCAGCTTTAGATGGCTCCCCAACATTAAGTGAATTATCAATGATACTAGCAAACACTTCACAAGTAGCTGAAACACTCTCCCCTCCGATCGGAAAAATACCTCAAGGAGAAATAAGCATCCCTGCACTTATTGATGACATAGCCTCTAACAACTTAACGGAAAGTGAATATAAAAAAGCTCTTATTGAAGTTGCTGCAAGTCTGACTTTACAAAACGTCATTATTTTTAAATCCATAAATTCTGCTGAATTTAAAAATGGCAAATGGAAAGATCTAGATGAGAACGCGCCAATCAAACAATTTATACAAGGGTTTAATTCTACTTCAAATTTTGTGGTCGAGTCCATTCTTGGAAAGACAATCCCTATGGGTACAGTTCTTAACCAAAGTGAAATAACTCAAAGGCAGCTAAGAACATCTAAAATTATTGAGTTTTTTGTAAATTTGCAGAAAGAACTTCTTATTACACAAAGTGGTGGGATTGTCGATCTCAATGGATTTATGGCTATTCAGGCAGCAATGAATAGAGGGGAAATTTCAAGGTTAAAGGATGTATTTGCCCTCCTACCCCCAGAAATCAGAGAGGCGAACAAATCGTTCACAGCCTTAGCGGATCACCAAATGAGCTATAAAAATATGCGACGAGAAATGGATAAACTCACAAATAGGCAAACACCTTTCGTTCCATTTTTGGGAATGTTCTTAACAGATATTACTTTTACTTTAGAAGGAAATGAGAAATTAAAAGAGGATGAAGTCAATGCAGCAATACCAAAGCTCATTGGAAAAAGCGTAGAAAGTTTGGGAAAAATGCAGAAAAATTTGTCAATAAAATATACAAATTTGGTATATAATCTTACAGACATATTAAAAGTTGGATCCAAATATAATGAAAATATAGCCAATAATACGTCTATGGCTTTCCATCCCCGCAAAAAGACGCTGTAAAAAATAGCAAACACTATTTTTTCTAGCCATCCCTAGTACCTTAACAGTGTACTCGTCAATTTACGTTAGATTTACAAAATATCTCATCAAAGGGTACTTATGGATATGACTACGTTAATGATTTTTTTGTGCATGTATCTCTACGGCTTTTCCTTAACCCTTTGGGCAATCTTTTTAGATAAACATCCCACAAAATTGAGTGTCAAAGCTGCTAAATGGGGCCTCTGCGGCCTCCTCCTCACAGTACTCTACTTCATTTTTACATTCGCCACAGGCCGCCAAACCCTGGAATAACAGGAAGCATCCACACGAATTAACATTCCTCAATGCATCACACGCAACATCGTCAGCAACATCCACAACGCATAAACATGCTTCAGCACCCACAACGCATGATCACGCACGAACAAAGAGCAGCAGACTGGATAAGCAGGATCGCAAGCGGCAAGATGGGCAGGATAGTTTTTTTAAGTTTTTAGATTTTCAAAATTTGAATTGATTATTCTTATTCTATTAAAATTGAATGAAGTTTTGAATACCTCGCACCATAGCTTTGTAGACATACCTATATAATTCGTTCTTCATATACTCAACATAGCTGAATCTGAGATTTGGGCAACGTGAAAGCCTCGGGGTTGAGCTCATTTAAAAGGCCCTTTACGCTTACACAAACCGCCCCTTTGGGACTTAGTGTTTAATTTATTCTGTACCCATAGTTTGCCCCGATTTGGGGCTTCCTTATAACGCCCCCAGGTTTGTTATAAGAACTTTTTGAAGAAGTTGCCGTGAATGATTTTC
>JACCVN010000463.1 GCA_013698165.1 Parachlamydiaceae bacterium
CGCGAACGACTGGGCAGCTTGCGTTTTTCTTCTGGATAGCGGAGGGTCACCGGCTTTTTAAAAGAGTATTTTAAGACGATAAACAACCCACGGAACATTGTGAAGACTTGAAACAGCTTTTTTTTCATATCACACCAATGTAAAGTAAGCAGTGAGGAATAAATTCAAAGTCGCAATCGGAATCAACACCTTCCATCCAAAACTCATCAGTTGATCGTATCTGAATCGAGGCATAGTGGCGCGCACCCACATAAAGAGGAAAACAAAAGCAGCGACCTTAAGGGCAAACCACACTACAGGAAGATCACCTGGGCCATGCCAACCGCCAAGAAATAATGTGACAGCAATTGCTGACACGGCCAGAATATTGATATACTCTCCTAGAAAGAAGATGGCAAACTTCATTCCACCATATTCCGTATGGTATCCACCAGTTAATTCCTGTTCAGCTTCGGGTAGATCAAAAGGAGCACGATTAGTTTCTGCAAAAGCTGTGATCACATAAATGATAAATCCGATAGGATTTGCCCAAATATACCAATGGTCGCTTTGCGCTTCGACAATTTTTGACAGACTTAGAGTACCAGCAGCCAGGACAACTGTAAGCAACGAAATCCCCATAGGAATCTCATAACTGATCATCTGGGCTGTGCCCCGCAGTCCGCCAAGCATCGAATAGCGGTTGTTCGAAGACCAACCGGCCAGCACTACGCCATAAACCGCTAATGAGGAGAAAGCAAGGAGAAAAAGTATGCCTGCATTGACATCCGCGATCTGCAAGGAGATTGTTCTGCCAAATAGCTCAACATTCCCACCGACTGGAATAAGAACAAATGCAAAGAGGGCCATGAATAGGGAAATACTTGGAGCTAGCCAATATGTCAGCTTATCTACAGAACCGGGCTGAAAGCTTTCTTTACATAGTAATTTGATGCCATCAGCAATTGGCTGTAAAAGACCCCAAGGCCCCACCCGATTAGGGCCTAGCCTAAGCTGCATACGAGCCATCAATACACGTTCACAAAAGGTCATATACGCAGCAGCGCCAAAAAGAATCAATATCATTACTAGGCCCTTGACAAGCACTTCAACTGTATCGCCAAGCATCATCCCTCACAATCTTACGAGTGTCATCCAAGTCATCCGCCCTATGGGCGCACAAATTCGACTTGTATCACTTCAAGTAAAAATTTGCAAAGGCATAAACACATGATCACGCAAAACGCTGCAACAGCCAAAAACAAAAGGCTGCATACACAACACATTCCAAAATGCAATGAAGCACGTCCACAAAGCATTAGTACATTTCATTGCGTTTTGGATGCTGTTGCATGCGTAGTAGATTTTCAACGTTTTATCACCTTGGTTGCCTTGGCTCGTTGAGTAGATTTGACTCCGGGGTCTTTTTGTAATTCATAAAGTAACGATGCGCTTTTCATATCGGGGTTTCTTTCACCTAGGGCCAATAGTTTTGTTTTGAAATCATTTTTAACTTGTACAGCTCCCAGATCAAATGCAATATAAAGTTTGTGAGCTAGATTTGGTGAAATGTTATCGCTTCCTGTTCGCAAAAAATCAAGCAAACGTTCTTTTTGATCTTCATCTTTAAATCTATCACTAATCTGACTGGGATTTGCGCGCTCCAATAGAGCTAATTGTAAAGCGACATTTTGAGGGTCAAGAATTGACCCCAAGTTTTTTGGTAACTCGAATTTTGTACTTGGTACCGCTTCGCGGGTTGACTTTGGATTTGTATCCCTAAGTTCCAAAATGGCATCCTGCCTATTTGGAAGTTTTGTTTTGACATCTTGTGAACCACTGATTTTTTTTATACAAATCTCATAGTATTTTAATGCGGATCCAGCCAAATTTACGTTACCAGAATTCAACTTGCGAATAGTTTTATTGACTTCCTCAGTTTTGTCTGCAGCTCTATAACTTACAATTTCATTATTAAAACCCTTTAAGTGGCGTTCTGTAGGATTTTTACAATTTACTGCGTTCCCCTTTTTGTCAAGCTGTTCAGCAATAATCAGTGAACCGATTATCCTGGGACCTCCTGAAGGAACAAGATCCCCTTCCACTGCGATATTATCAACTTTAGGGCGCTTATCGATTGGAATGGCTAACCATGCTTTATATACATCTTTGCTCACGTGGGCAGCGCTGATCGTGGTCACGCGGTCAATATGCTCAGGAAAAGACACTGCTAAGACTGCGGCAATATTCCCTCCTAAGCTGTGCCCACATACTTGAATAGGTCCATGCTCTTTATAAAGTTCATCAAAAGCTTTCTTTAAATCCTGATTACCTGAGATCCATTTTAATGAAAGGTCTTTTCTCCCGTCAGCTTGAACGCTTTCAAAGGCTCCATTTGCTCCGTCATCTGCCAGCAATGTTCCCCGCGCAATGACAAGCGGTGGTGAATTTTTATTATTATCTTCGGGTTTAAGCAAAAATAGAGGATGACCACTCTGATTAAATGTTTTCGGATCCTCATTTTCTCTTCGTCCGGAAAGATTAAAACGATCTACTGTGTAAGACTGTACTTCAAATTTGCCATCGCCTTTCTGTAACGGAACATCAATCTTTAAATCATCAAGCAACCGCTTGTCGATAAAAGCGAGTCCCCGAGATAAAGTATCTTGAACTTCTACTTCAAAATAGTTTAAGCCCAGACCTTTCAAATTTGGTCCACCTCCGGCATTTGCAAGTTCTTGAATATGAGTCAGGTGTTCTTGGATGAGCGCCAAGTTGACGGCGTCATACAGGAGGCGGGCATTATCGGGTAGCTTTGCGTATGGTGTTTTATTAGCCACCCCTTCTTTGAGTTCCATACGGGCTTCACTTAGATTAAAACCATCAATTTTTTTCAAAAAATTTTCGAAATTCGGGAGATCTTTTGAACGGCTCCCATCAAGTATTTCAAGTTGCCGCTTATTTATTGGTGCGGGCTTGGTTGGATAAGGGGGAAATACTGAATACTGCGTGTACTTATCAATAGTGTTCTCATTGACCTTAGCTTTAAAAGTCTCTTTATTTATATTAACTGACACTGAAGGGATCTCTGGCTTGTTCAAGGTTGTTCGAGTTAAAGCTTTATTCACAAGAGGCATACGCAACATCTTGCAGCCTTCCCAGATAGTATTAAGGATCCACGGCGCTAATGCAGTTTTGCTCGTAGATTTAGTTGTTTCTGTATTAGAAACATTATTAGCAGAATTAAAAAAGGTGAAATTTATAACATTTAGAAAGTGACGACCCATCTGTTCCATAATGTTTCCTCCAAATATACAGCCATATAGAAAATTATACAAAGTCTACATAAATCGAAAGCGCACTTACTATTATTATAAGCCTTATCGCTCTTATGGCAAACTATTATTTTAAAAGATTAAAAAAACATCATTATACAAGCTTATAAAACTTACATTGTCTAAATAAATCCCGATATTTACTGCACAAAATGAACTCTAGCCGCGAATGCGGCGGCAGCATTTAGCCACACGCGTAAGCGTGTGGTAGATCAAGTTACAGAGTGA
>JACCVN010000470.1 GCA_013698165.1 Parachlamydiaceae bacterium
ATCAAAGACCCAATCAACTATTCTAAAGATCTGATTATGACAGGGAATAGAATGATCGCTTCGCTCCAACAACAAAAACAGGACTTCCCTGAATTGAAATACTATATTGAAAATAGAATTTCTGAAATTATTGGACAGCCTTATGCATTCCCAAATTGATAAAAGATTGTCAAAAAATCATGCATGATTGGGAAGATACAAGCAGAGATTAATAATCAGTACAAAATATTTGAACTTATGAAGACCTCCTTGTTCTTAAAGCAAGTTTCTAAGAAAGTTTTGACCTCATTTAAGGACTTACTTTATCCGCCATTGTGCCTTCACTGTGAAATCTCAATTAAAAATCATTATTTGCACCTTTGCGATGAATGCCATTCTCTTCTTGAATTGATTGACCCGACAGAGCGATGTCCTTTATGTTTTTCTGCAGACTATTCTGCGGAAAGATTGTCATGCAGTCATTGCCATTTTCAAGATCCTCTTTTCAACCATTTCGCAGCTGCATTTGATCATATGGGACCTGCAGCTACAATTGTGCGCAAATTAAAGTATGCCAATCAGCCGTATCTAGCTAAGGGCATTGCAGCTTTTATGGCTTTGCAGTTACTTCAAATGAATTGGCCCCTGCCTGATTTTATTGTTCCGGTCCCCCTGTCATTTTCACATTGGTTGGACAGAGGCTACAATCAAACTTTTTTGATTGCTCAATCACTCAGTGAAATTCTTTCCCGGCCTGTAGCTGATATCATCACTCGCCGGAGTGGCGATTATAGCCAGGCAGGATTGAAGCGTGTTGATCGATTAAAACTTGATAGCGGCAGTTTTAAACTTAAAAAAAATGCATCTGTAGCGGATAAAAATATTTTATTGATTGATGATGTGATGACAACCGGAAGAACTCTTCGTTGTTGTGGAGAAGTTCTTTTGGAAGCTTGTCCACAGTCAATTTACGCGATGGCTGTCTGTCGCGCTGTTTGAAGTGTTGCCCGCTGCGTCTCACAGCAGGCTACACTTCAAGCTAGACAAATTACATGAAATAGTTTATGCTTATCTTTCAAATGTTATCGTAATCTTTTAGCAGCTGAATTGGATACTCCGAATATTAGTCTTTTAACTATACCCTTATTATTAGGGAATTACAACGCTAGAACATGAATTCTATTTAGTTTCATCTTTTAGGAAGTAGCTCCACGTCGTCAAAACGTGTTAATTGCCCAGTTCGTGAACCATTTAGCTGCCCTTTTCTCCCTTTACTCCTTGATTTTATTAGAGGTTTATTATATGATCTACGTGATCATAAATATGAATTTTTCCTAAAAAATCAATTCCCTTATTTAATTATTAAACATACTGAAGGTGGACGTGAAAAATCGATTAAGTAAAACTCTAGCCGCTGCCGGTGTCGCGTCTCGACGTGCATGCGAAGAGCTAATATTTTCCGGCAGAGTAAAAGTTAATGGCCAAATGACGCTCTTGCCTCAGACTTTAGTAGGGCCGGGCGATTCCCTTTCAGTCGATGGGGAGCTTGTAAGTAAAGCGGAAAGAAAAGTCTATTATATGCTGAATAAGCCTGAAGGCTATATCTGCACTGCACGGCATAATACCAAAACTAAGCTTGTAATCGATCTATTTGAAGGAATTACTGAGCGTGTGTTTACCGTTGGAAGGCTTGATAAAGACACTAAAGGTCTGCTTTTAGTGACTAACGACGGCCATTTTGCCAATCGTGTTATTCATCCCTCCTCTAATATTGTTAAAGAATACCTGGCTAAAACGGATCAAGAAATTACTGCCGAACATTTAAAAGCTATCTCCTCAGGTGCTTTGGTCGAAGGCGTTTTCGTTAAGCCTGCTCATGTTGTCAAAGTTCGCAAAGGGACTGTAAAAATTGCAGTTTGCGAAGGAAAGAAAAGGGAAGTCCGTTTGCTCCTGCAAAATGCTGGACTAGAAGTTTTGGAGCTGACACGCATACGCATTGGCGGACTGCACCTTGGTAACTTAACAGAAGGGCAATGGCGCGAAATGTCTGAGCCGGAAAGAACATTAATATTTAATGGCGCTCTTGGCGCTGACGAGTTAATAAATAACTATGAAAAGTAAACGCACTCCTCCACTAGATTTAGAACCGATTATGCTTCTCCTACTAATGCTTTGGAGGCGTTTGCATAAATTGTCCGGTCCCGGCGACAAGCTTCAAACCCGCGAGTTTCGACGCGTAGTAGAATGCGTTAAAATTTTGCTGGCCCAACATGACGGCAAGCAAAGCTTAATCGGCATAGACTATTTCACTAATCGCGAATATCTTGGCGCCTATCTTTTATACCAATGGGTTATTCATTATCAGGAAGGCATGTCACTAATCGGTGAGCTACCGTCCACGCCTAAAAGAGCCCTGGATGTTTGCAGCGGACCTGCACCCTTTGCTTTTGCGGCCTTACGACATGGTGTACGCGAAGTTTTTGCTGCCGATAGGAATCAGGCAGCTATGGAACTTGGCGCAGAAGTTTGTGGACGTTTTGGTTTGCCTCTAAGCGTAAGACGTTGGAATTGTGTAAAAGAAGCGATGCCTATTGAAGGGAAATTCGATCTTATTACTCTTGGCTACGCTTTGAATGAGCTTTTTCCCAAACTAGAAAAAGGGTGGCAAGAAAAACAAGACCGCTTTGTCGACTACTTATTGCAGAAATTGACCCCGCAAGGATATCTAATATTAGTGGAAAGTTCGTTCGCAGAAGATAACAATCGTATACTGTCATTGCGCGATCGTCTGGTTGAAGGCGGAGTGCCCATTCAAGCCCCATGCATATGGCGTGGAGAATGCCCGGCAATAAAAACTGCAAATAGCCCTTGCTATGCTCAGCGTGATATGGAAAAACCCCACTTGATCAAAGAAATTCAGCGTTCGGCAGGCATAAATCTCAGCTCGTTGAAGATGACCTATCTAATTGTTCGCAGTCCTAAAGCCGCGCAGCTAGTGCTTCCAGATGAAAAATTATACCGAGTGGTTAGTCCTCCAGTTGAGAGTTTCCAAGGTAAACGTTTTTACCTTTGTGGAGTTGATGGCAAGAAAACCCTGGGTTCTCATTTTGAAGAGCAGCCTGCTGAAGCTAAAGCTTTTAACTACTTGAAACGCGGAGAGCTCATATCAATTGACAATGCTCTTGAACAGCAAGGTTCGATAGAAATTGTGGAAGAGACTACATTGAAGGTAAAAGCTGCCTGTGGTAAGCCTGTAGATGAAATTGCTGATTTAAATATTCTGTAAGCACTGTGGCGGTTTAACATGTGATGGCATTTCAACCGTTCGGTCCTTTTAAATCCGAGGCTTTGGTGTAGCCGAAATTTTTCTGATTCAGCTATGTTAAGTATATTTACAGTGTACAAGGAATAAGATTTCAAATGTCTGAACTAAAACAAGCTCTTGAAAATCTGAACTCTTTTTCGCAACTGCTCGATAAGTCTCTTCCCTCCACGTATAATTCAATTCTAAGTTCTTCCTACCGCATTGTTGGCTTGTTTTCCAACCAGGACAGAATCCGCTTTGATCTTATAGACCAAGTTTGCCAGAGCCGCGATGTGGTAAAAAACTATTCTCCTTTGATCCATTTATTGGAAGAAGGTGATTCAGATCAGCAGAAATTTGCCCTTTATGTAAAAGAAATTGTCGATCGCTTTAACAATGCCATCGAAAAAGTCACTCAAGTACCACAAGGGTGGGGAAGTCGTATTGCACGGTTTTTGTACAGCCGTGGCGGCATGTTTATCGGTGAACGATTGGCCAAAATTGAACTCCCGACAAGAGCTGCGGTTCAAATAAATTTCCCGTTCCCATCAACAAACTCCCTTGCCACAACAAAGTTACATTACCAATGGCAATTTCAAGGTGGATGCACGACGGCACAAAAAATTTCAGAACTCTGCCATTCCGCAATGCCTTTGGCAACACCGCCGTCACAGACTCTAGAGCTCTATTTGATGAAAGTGATCTCTCTGTTAGTAAAATCTGATCTTTTGATGAATTCTGAAGCCCGTGAAATTGTCCGAAATACTCCTTACCAAATGTCCTTAGACAAAGATCGGCAAATTTTGGCGATCTCCCAAATATTAGAGCCTATTCCCGGACAAATCATCAACGTCGGAGGCGCATTTAAACGAGATCCAAGATCATCCCTTTATACTATTTTCTTGCCGGATGCTTGTGAGTTCTCGACACATTCCGTGCAAACCGGTTTTCCTCACTCTCTGCAGCGGCATGGTTTTGCTTTATCTGATGCATTAATGCCGTTCAATTTTGCAACAACTGATGACTCTTCTCCTTCCACTTCTTCTCCTTCAACGCAATCTCTTAAAAAGAAGGTGGCTTTGGATTTGCTGCCAAATGGAAGTTTAGCGGCTAAAGCAAGGCTGTTGATACGTATCAAAAAACAAGCCTTTGAAGGTGATAAAACTCAATTCTTAAAGCTTCACGAAGAGCTGGCTTTTGCAATTTGCAGCCTTCATAAGGACTCAGATCTTTTCACAGCAGTGACAATAATCAAGACGTTTTTTGAATTCTTAAACTTGCATACAAATGCTTATGAGTTTATGTCAGCGATCAATCATCAAATTATCCAAAGTTGTTCTTCACTGCCGCAGAAGGCATTATTACAAGCACACGCAGCCATTAAACTTGAAGATCACGATACTCAATTTATTCCTGAAATTCTTCTCTCAAGTTCTTTCGAGCATTCAATTCAAAATGCAGCAGATAGACAAGATGAAAAGGCTGTTTCTGAGTATATGCGTTTGATGGGATCTGTATTGTTTAGAGCTGCAAAACAATTGATTTTACAAAATTATGCAGGAATTGCTACATCTAAACCACAAGCTTTAGATAACCCAGCCAAGACAATGCAATTAGCTCTAAATCGCCAACTTCAAGATTTTCATCATGAACTGGCCGTTTCTCCAAGCCAAATTGACATGTCTTTACGCATGCAAACCCTTCTCCATGAAGAAATCGCCCTTTTCATGATGTAGGCTGCTGCGCTTGTAGGCTGCTGGGTCTCGCAGCAGGAGTCAGCGAAGCATATTTGCTGCTTGGCTTAGTGCTGCGATACGTAGCCGACATGCAATTTGGCTAAGAAATGATTTAATCAATGCTGTACTTATGGCTGACGTTAATGTATTATACTCTTTTAGACTCGACTTTAACATTGTGTATTGAGGTTCATTCATGAGGTCTTTCCTTAATTTGTTTGGCCGTTCACCATTTACGCCGCTTCAAATACACATGGAAATTGTTGCGCATTGTGTGCATTTGCTTCCTTCACTCTTTGAATCTGTGAAGGCAAGTGATAGCGCCCAGACCGAGCAAATTGCTGGAAAAATTTTGGATGATGATCACCAAGCTGATAATACCAAAAGAGATATACGCAATAATTTGCCCAAAAGCCTTTTTATGCCTATTGACCGCGGGCAGCTATTAGAAATTTTAGGAATTCAGGATCATATTGCGAGCAGTGCGGCAAAAATTGCCAATTCCACAACTTTAAAGCAGTTAGTAATGCCCGATTCATTCAAAGAGGACTTTATTCTCTTTATGAATAAAATTATTGAATGCTTTGACGGGGCCCAATGGATTATTAAAGAATTACATGAATTGCTCGAGTCATCCTTTGGCGGCTTTGAAGCCGAAAAGGTAAAATCGATGGTTGAAGATGTGGCCTTCAAAGATCATGAGGTTTCATTCATTCAACGTCGTTTATTGAAAAGCCTTTTCAATTCTGAAGGGGAAATGAGCTATGCCACCTTTATTCTATGGCAGCGAATATTTGAAGCGATGGCATCAATTTCAGATTTTTCTGAAAAATTAGCGTATCGCATTGGAATGACTTTAGAACATCGATGAATGAGTATATACTCGACATAGCTGAATCTGAGAATTTGGGCAACGCGAAAGCTTCCGGGGTTGAGCTCATTTAAAAAGGCCCTGTATTGTACAATACAGGGCCTTTTAAATAAGCTCAAC
>JACCVN010000471.1 GCA_013698165.1 Parachlamydiaceae bacterium
GGAAAATAATCTTTTGGAAGGGTCATTTACTAGCGATCGGATAGACCTTCTTAAACTTCTTTCTTCTCACATTGCCATTTCGATTGATAATGCAAGGTTGTATGAAGGCTCTTTGCAGCTTAATGAGTCGTACGAAAGATTTGTACCGCGTGATTTCTTAAATTTATTAGGAAAGGATAGCATTATCGATGTATCATTGGGAGATCATATAGAAAAAAAGATGAGTATTCTTTTTACCGATATTCGCAATTTCACAGCCCTATCTGAAAAAATGACTCCGGATGAAAATTTTACCTTTATTAATACCATTTTGAATGTGATTGCCCCTATCATTAGAAAATATCATGGATTTATTGATAAATATGTTGGAGATGCCATTATGGCACTTTATCCGGAGAGCGCAGATGACGCAGTACAATGTGCACTTGAAATGCAACGAGCGCTCAAGGAATACAATCAAAAACATAATATGATTGAACCCATCCGCATTGGAATAGGTATTAATACAGGACTGCTCATGTTAGGTACTGTTGGAGAAGAACAGCGCTTAGGTGCCACAGTGATCTCTGATGCAGTCAATATCGCTTCCAGGGTGGAATCTCTGACAAGGGAGTATGGAGTAGATATTTTGATCACTGAGGAGACGTATACAAGCCTTGAGTTTCCAGATGCCTATCATGTCGAAAAAATGGTAAATACTTTGGTTAAAGGGAAACTTAAAACAATCACAGTTTATAAGGTGAGTGACAGTAATAACGCAAGTTATACCCCACGAGATTAGGTTATGCGCATAATATGTTTGTTGATAAAATCAAAACACTGTCCTTTCTTTACAATACCTCGAAACTCATCTTTTTAGCATTTGGCAGGGGCTGGGATGGTAAAATAAATAATTTATAGCCGTGCTCTGTCAACTATTTTAAATGAAAAACCCTGAAGCTGACCCGCTGCCTAAAAATATAATAGCATGAACTCTTAAACAGAATTTATAATTTAAAACTATAGTGCGCGCGGCCATAAAGAAATTCCTATACATTGAGCGAATATTTTCTTGAAAACTTTTGCAATTAAATTGCAATCGGCAATGGATTTTTGTCTTAAATAGGACATTGGGAGGGTTTTCAACAGCGCAAAAAAATTATAGACAGTTGTAGAAAAATATAGTATTACATTATCTATGAAGTACATGGTTCTCTTTCTCGCATTTTTTTCTCAAAAAGTGGGATACATTTTATCTTCCATAATGTATTGGAGTTGGTCAAGGCAAGGAATCTGCCAGTGAATATTGTACCTCAACTGAACGGTAATGAATGAATACTTCCCTTACTCAAATTCGCAACTTAAAAGCTTTGCTTGAGATATCAAAAGCCCTAGGCCTTGAGTTTCTGCTCGACAATCTCTTAAAGCTCATCTTGGATAAAACAACAGAAGTCATGGACGCTGAAAGAAGCAGCCTTTTCCTTTATGATCCAAAGAAAAATGAGCTGTGGAGCAAGATAGCCCAAGGTATTACATGGAAAGAAATTCGCGTGCCTATGGGATTAGGAATTATAGGAAATGTAGCCAAAACAAGAACATTAACCAATATTCCTGATGCTTATCTAGATCCTCGCTTTAATCCTGAGTTCGATAAGAAAAGCAATTTCTGTACAAAGGCCATTCTTTGCCACCCATTAGTTGGAACAGACGGTCAGTTAGTTGGGGTTATTGAAATCCTTAATAAAAAAACGGGAGGCAGCTTCAACAAGGACGACGAAGAACTTCTCGAAGCATTAGGTGGTCAAGCAACAATTGCATTGCAGCGAGCTCAGTTGGTCGACTCTTATATTGAAAGCCAGAAAATGGAAGAGACGCTCAAGCAAGCCCGCGATATCCAAATGAGCTTCTTACCAAATACGTTGTCTATATCTCAAAAAACCGACAAATTAGGTATTTATGCGATAGTTGAACCGGCAAAAGTGGTTGGAGGGGATTTTTACGATTTTTTTTTTCTTGATGACGATCATCTATGTTTTGCGATAGGAGATGTATCTGGGAAGGGAATCCCTGCAGCTTTGTTCATGGCTGTAACGAGTACATTATTTAAAGCACTTACCTTGAAAGAAATGTCACCTGCACAGATTTTGGCGAAAATCAATAACAACCTTGTTTATAATAATGACAAATGCATGTTTGTAACCTTTTTCTGTGGAATTTTAAAGCTTTCGACGGGTGAGATCGAATACAGTAATGGGGGGCATAATCATCCCTACATTGTGCATAATGATCAAACTTTTAATGCCATTAAAGATTCAATTAACATCCCCCTCGGTATCTTAGAAGAATTTACATTCAGTTCATCAACAACCTGTCTGCAAAAAGGAGATATACTTCTTCTTTATACGGATGGAATCAATGAAGCCATGGACATCGAAGGTAATCAATATTCTTATAAACTCTTTGAAACTCTTCTAAAAAGCAGACCCTTTGCCTCAGCACATGATCTTATCAACACAACTATTAAAGAAGTTAAAGGTTTTATTAAGGAAGCAACGCAATCAGATGATATAACTCTATTTGCCATCCATTTTAAGTCAAATCCCTTATAACTTTATTAGCATTTGCCTATAAATGCGGCCAAGGAGTTTTCCTTTGCTGCTTGCAGCGAAGCAAAGGAAAAAAAATAGGCGTATACCCAAGACAATTTCAACTGTGTCAATATGTGATTAAAGGAGTAAATATTTTGCTTTACTCTACTCTTTTTTTATTTTTTTTCTCTAGCCTATCTTTTCACATTCCAACTCCTAATCATAAAGTCGAGAACTTAATAAGTGTATAATATGATTGAACCCGTCCGCATTGGAATAGATATTATACAGGACTGCTCATGTTAGGTACTGTTGGAGAAAAATAGCTCTTAGGCGCCAAAGTGATCTCTGATGCTGTCAACATCGCTCCCAGGGTACAATTAAGGGGTATCTGAACACTTACACATATAGGGTTTTAGGCTTTGAAAAATCAAAGGTTTGACCCTTCTTGACAAATCCTTGGAAGCCCTCTTTCTTAGCATCTGGCAGTGGGCCCGGCGAATAGTTGTAAAGCCACATCTTGGCTTTGATTAAGGGATCTAATGTGACCAAATCATCATAGGAAGCATGGACTATACTTTTTCGCTCACAAGTTTCACAATCATGAAAAATTATAGATGCTTTTTGATATATTTCTTCTATTTTTTTATAACAAAATGGAATATCTCCAGTAATATAAATTGATTGTTGACCGGCACAAAAAAACAGCCCATAAGAAGGTAGCACTGTATAATTTGAAATTGCGTGAAACATTGGAATGAGGTCAAACTGCACTCCCTGCCAAGAAAATTTCCCATGCGACAATTTATCAACTTCAAAATATGAAGTAAGTTCAGCATGACAATCCTTCAGCGTATTTAGCCCACCTGACAATACCTTGTTCCATAAATCATCAACTAAATCACCACTGATGTGCAAACATGGTTTTGAAGGGTTATTTGAATTGAATTTTCTTACCAACGCAAACCATTCCAACCCCCCAACGTGGTCGCAATGAAGATGACTGACATAAACGTCATCAATATCAAGCGCAGACAACCCTAAGTCATAAAGCGCTAATCGTATATCTGTTCCACAACCAATAAGCATTCGAATGGAAAAATCGTCTTCCAATATCATATTGGATTGATAATTGTTTCCACCTACTGTAAATGCAGACCCTGAACCAGTAAATGTTAATTTCATTTTCCCTCTACTGTTAATATGCCCGTGTTTTCATATTGTTTAGCTATTCACCCAGAATGGTCTACTAGCGGAACCATAATATCGAATTTGTTTCTAATGGGGTTTTTACAGAAACAAAATAAGGCACTACACGGGCAGTAAAGTCTGA
>JACCVN010000503.1 GCA_013698165.1 Parachlamydiaceae bacterium
GAACTTCTTATACACAGGGATTGAAGCCCTAACGGATATTGCCATCAATGGAACCACGAAACAAATCCGCAAAACAGCATTGCGCGGATGCACCCTGAATGATAAAAATAATACCAAACTTCCCGGATTATTGGCATATACTACTTACTCTAGAATAAACCGCAAAATCAGAGTGAATGCAAAATTAAGCTTAAGAAAACCAAAAATTAAAGATCCTAATGCTTATGTAAGATTGACATGCATTAAAAATCTGGTAAAAATTTCAGTACTAGCTCCCGACTCTTCAGTAAGAATGAATGCACGTAGCAGCATCATTCATTCGATTAATTTTGATAAAGATCCTTTAGTCAAAAAATATCTTTCTAAGCTGGCAGCTGAAAAGAGTATTCCAAGCATGGCTGAACTTTACTCAGATTGGGCCCAGGAAAAAGGAGTCTATGCCATTCCTTCAAGTGGATTAAATATAGGAACTAGCCATTCCGAAAATAAAGGAACGAGCCATTCCGATTTCGATTTGAAACCCGAAGGTGAATTTTCTTGTGAAAGTGCTTCACATTCTCATTCTCCAGAAACTAAAAACCTCTTATCTCCTAATGTCATCATAAAACAAAGACGTAGCTTAATTGCTCTTGATCTAACACCGGAATTTGCAGCAGCCTCCAGAGAAAAAAGGCGAAGTTTGCAATCTCCCATCGAAAATCACAGATACCCCAAAACTGACACTGAAAAATCAAAATTAGATTCTACACTTCCGGCAATCAGAAACATCGCTGAAATTAGGCTCGATGCTTATTCTAATTCTTCCAGGGAATTTGATTTGGATTCCTACCCTAAGGCGACATTTGCCAATAACACCGACTCGTCACGTAAATATCCACCGGTTATTAAAATTCATTCACCGACTAATGACAATGTGTTTGAGAAGACAACTAACAATATTTAATAAAATTAAGGGGAAGGATGAAGGTAGGTGCATAAGTCAGTTCAGACTTATGCAACTACCTCCTTTGAAAAACTGCCAAATCTGTTAGGTCGTTTCTGTGTCCCTTATCTATTTTTTCTCTTTACACTTTTAATTTTTCATTAGATATTCAATTGACGCATCAATTCCTCGAGAAAGGCATCTTGACCTTCTTTTTCACAAAAAGTTAATCTGTTTTTTTTAATAATGTAATGCCAATGAGTCAAATTTTAAATATATGCAAAAAAAAAGAATCTCCAAAAGCTACTGTGAGATACAATTACGTAAATTGAGGCTAAAATATCAGCTAATCGAAGAGCTATTTAAGGAATAGAGAAGGTTCCTGGATAAAACCAGAGCACATTACAAACTCAAATTTCAACTTTATGTTATTGAAATTCAATGAGATATATAATAAAAAATAAACTGTTGTTGAAAAAATGAAGAAAATCCGTAAAATGAGGCAATCCTACCATTTAGGATAAATTCTTGATTTCTCGTTGGGGCAGATGTTTCGCAAAATGAAAAATCAAGTTAACAGATTTAACACTCATTAATGGATTACACGATGAAAAATTTTTTGTTTATTCTTGCGGCAATATTTGCACTCTCAACAACACAGATGAGTGCAGAAGAAGATTTTTATGCAGGAGTTTTTGGCGGTGCTAACTGGCTAAATATTTCTGGAAAATCTCATCACCATTCAAGCGGTTCAGATAATGGATCGCGCGTTCGCGATAGACTCAAATATAGAACTGGCTATATTATTGGTGGTAGCATTGGATACCGCTGGTGTGGTGGGTTGCGCGTAGAAGGTGAAATCGCCTATCGCAACAATCAAAGAAAAAGAAATCGCAGACATAATTCTTGCAACGACGAAGTCGTTTTACTAAATGACTGCTCAAGCTACTCAAGCTACTCATGCTGCTCAAGCTACTCACGTGGCAACAACAACGACAATCACCAAAGCAGAAAACATGCGCAAACAGTTTCATACATGGCAAACGTCCTCTATGATCTGCCTTTCGAGTGCACACCATGGAAAGCTTTTGTAGGTGTTGGTATCGGTTATGCTCAGCAAAAAGGTTCTAACCGCCGCAATGATCGCAGAGATAACAGCAGCAGCTACTCATGCTGCGATAGCGATTATAGCTACACTTGTGATAGCGATTATAGCTACACATGCAGCGATTACAGCAGAAACTGTTCTGATTACAGCAGAAGCTGCAAAAAACAC
>JACCVN010000262.1 GCA_013698165.1 Parachlamydiaceae bacterium
AAAATTCTTACTTTTAAAGATGCCATAAATGTTTCCATGCAGGTTGCAGAAGGTTTGAATGTGGTTCATAATGAGGGATGGGCACATCTTGATATCAAACCAGGAAATTTCTTTTATGAGATTGATATTAAGCGTGGATATGTAGCTAAGCTGGCGGATTTTGACTTTGCAGAGGACTTAAAGAATGCTAAAAGTAACAGATTACTGATCAATGGAACGCCAGGTTATAGATCCCCTGAAATGACGCGCTTCGAGTGTATGGGACTGGTCGGTGGTCAACAAAATGACATTTTCTCATTAGGGATAAGCATGCTCGAATTAGCAGGTTTTTCAATATGGCATAATTTTGTCAATGATGATAATAACTCTCATAAGACACAAGAAGAAGTTTTAGATGCTTTCGAAGCCTTAATGAGCAATTTTAAATTAGGCAGTCCTGAATATTCTAAGGTTCAAACTGAGTTCTATAAATATGTAGCTAATACAAACCCCCAAGATTACCAAAAGTCCTATCTAAATTTAGCGGGGAATATGATTAATCCAGATGCCAGTCGACGTCCAAAAATTATTGACGTCGTTTTAGAACTAAAGCTACTGGATTTGGCAACTACGTAATAATGTTGCCTGGTTCCTCTCAAAGTAAGCATCGTAGCACCTGCTGCGAAACGAAGCAGGCTACATGGGTTTATTACTAGACTAAATTTCCCTCTTTCCCTATAAATGACCAAAACTGCGGAAGGAGAGATTTCAATGGCCATAGAAAAAGAAGACCTTCATTCTCTCGAAGACTTTATGGGCGAAGTGGAGCTCACTGAGCTGCACACACACATTGGATTTGGGATTTCTCCCACGATGCTGTGGGAGATTGCACACGATCAAGGAATTTTACTCCCCACAAAAAACTATTGGGATTTCGTGGAAATGGTAACAATCCATGAAACCAAGACCTACGAAGAGTATTTAAAACTCTACGATTGGACCGAAAAGATCCAATCCTCCCCCGAATCATTATTTCTCGGTGTACAGAATATGATTTCTGGGGCCTACCGGAAAAATAACATTACTAAGATAGAGCTCCGATTCAATCCCATTTTAAGGAACCGAGACCGTGAAAAAGATTTAGACCACTTGATCGTATTTTCTCTACAAGGAATGGAACGGGCAATGCTCAAGTACCCTGTCAAAGCAGGGATGATACTCATGATGGATCGTCGATTTACCCACGACCAAAATGAAGCGATCATCAAGAAAGCTATTAAGTACAAAAGTCGTGGTGTCATAGGGATTGATCTTGCTGGCCCTATCGAACGCACAGAAAATGCACGGAATTTCCGTCCTCGAGATATTTCTGATTTAGTCGCTGAAGCTCGCAAGCATGGCCTTGGGGTGACAATTCATACCGGAGAAGCAACAAATGTCGAGGAAATGTGGGAAGTGATTGATGAATTGAAACCTGACCGGATCGGCCATGGTATCGTGAGCGTACAAGATCCAAAGCTGTTAAAGTACCTAGCCAAGCAAAAAATTGTTCTTGAAACCTGCCCTATATCGAATATCAACACAAGGTTGGTCAAAGATTTCAAAGAACTGAAACAAATCTATCAAACTTTCAAGGATAACGATGTGTTGTTCACTATCAATACAGATGGGCCTGAGATGCAGCTAATCACCTTGAGAAAAGTATTTACAAGGCTCTATTTAGAAGAAGTTCTAACGGCTGAGGACTTGCTAAATGCGAATGAAGTCGCTAAACATGCAAGTTTTATAAAACATGTCTAATTTAGATGATCTTAAAAATGTGCGCAATTATCTCACTTTTGATGATGTGCTTCTTCTCCCTAATTACTCAGAAATAACCCCCCAAGAAGTTCTTCTGGAGACTGTGTTGTCAGGGACATCACTCCACATCCCTATCCTTTCCGCGCCTATGGATACGCTAACTGAAAGCAGTATGCTCATTGCTCTCGGAAAGCTAGGCGGAATGGGTGTCCTGCATCGTAATCTTAGCATTGATGACCAAGCTACCCAACTCAAAATGGCTCTAGACAAAGGTGTAAAGGCAGCTGCTGCCGTAGGTTTCGGAAATGATTTTGAAAATCGTGTTAACACGCTGGCAAAACTGAATCCGACAGCCATCTGCATCGATTCGGCACACGCACACACTAAAAACATTCTTCATGCCACACGCTACATTAAACAACATTTCCCACAGCTTCCACTGATTGCCGGAAATGTCGCTACCTACAACGGGGCAAAAGCCCTTTTTGAAGCGGGCGCAGATGTGGTCAAAGTAGGCATGGGTTCGGGATCAATATGCACCACACGCATTATGTCGGGGGTCGGTGTTCCGGAACTTTCCGCAATTATCGACTGCGCTTTGGCTGCAAGAGAATTTAAGCGCTCTATCATCGCTGACGGAGGGATCAGAAATGGCGGTGACATTGTTAAAGCGCTCGCTGCAGGCGCTTCTGCGGTTATGCTAGGATCCCTACTCGCCGGCACGAATGAATCTGTAGGAGACCTTATTGAACATGAAGGATTTCAGTACAAGGTCTACAGAGGCATGGGTTCATTGAAGTCGATGGTCAAAGGCAGTGCCACACGATACGGACAGAACTACTTACCTGGGGAAACACAAAAACTTGTTCCTGAAGGAGTTGAGGGGTTACTCCCCTGCCGTGGTCCTCTGAATGAATGGCTCCATCAGATTCTCGGAGGTCTCAGGTCCGGCTGCGGGTACATCGGGGCAGCTAACATTAAGGAGCTTCAGGAAAAGGCGCATATTTATTACGATTACATCTGCGAGTATCGTGGAATCGCATCCCCATACAATTATTCTTAAATCATGATTCGAGTACTATTATGATTATCATTGTTGATTTTGGCTCTCAAACTGCCCACCTCATAGGCAGGCGACTTAAAAAGCTAGGCGTCGAGGTTGAATTTGCATGTCCCGACGAAGTGCTGGAAAGTATTAATGAATTCAAGCCGAAGGGGTTAATCTTTTCCGGAGGTCCCGCATCCGTCAATGAACCCAATGCCCCTACTGTCGATCCAAAAGTTTTCACTTTGAATCTTCCAATCCTTGGCATCTGCTACGGATGGCAATTGATGGCAAAGCTACTGGAAGGGAAAGTCGTCAGCGATCGAAAAGAATATGGACCCGAAAAAGTCAAGTTCATTGATAACATTTTTAAGCTAAAAAACACTTCATTCAATGTGATCATGTCCCACGGTGATAGCGTTCAGCAGCTGCCTCCCGGATTTAAAATCGCTGCTTCCACAAAAAATGTACCTTGCACTGCAGCGATACACCAAAAGAATTGTTTCTATGGCGTCCAATTCCACCCTGAACTCAATGACACGGAACAAGGCTTTGATATCCTGGAATATTTTATTGCTGACGTTGCGGGATGCTCCATGAATCCCAAGGAAATCGACATTAAGGACCATCTACAAAGAATTCGCAACACTGTTGGGAATCATGAAGTGATCTGTGCAATCTCCGGAGGAGTAGATTCCACAGTTGCAGCCACTCTGATAGGCCAAGCGATCGAATCTAGACTCCATCTGATTTACATTGAAAACGGTTTGATGCGTACCGAAACTGAACAGCGGGTCATCTCATTATTCAAAGATGCTACGGTAATACATGCCGAACAGCTTTTTCTGGATTCACTCAAAGGGGTTACAGATTCTGAAACAAAACGTAAAATCATTGGAAAGCTATACATCGACCTATTTGAAAAAGAGGCAAAAAAATACCCCGGAATAAAATTTCTGGCCCAAGGGACCATCTATTCTGACGTGATTGAATCCAAAGGCTCGAAATTAGCTTCGAACATAAAGTCCCACCATAATGTAGGCGGACTTCCGAAAAATCTGTCATTGCAACTGCTAGAGCCTCTGCGCGAATTTTATAAGGACGAAGTTAGAGAAATAGGTAAAATGATTGGAATACCCGATAAAGCCCTTGTCGAACACCCCTTTCCCGGTCCCGGCTACGCCATTAGGATCCGCGGAGAAGTCACTGAAAAACGTCTAAACCAGGTAAAGCTCGCCGATTCAATTCTCATCGAGGAGCTAAGAAAAGCTGATCTTTACGATCAACTTTTCCAGTGTTTTTCTGTCATGACCGGTGCCTACAGCTCTGCAGTAAAAGGAGATCAGGGCATATTTGCGGAAGTTGTTGCCATCCGAGCCTACCAATCGCTCGATATTATGACTTCGACGTGGGCAAGAATTCCCTATGATGTTCTGCAAAATATCTCTTCTCGTATCGTGAATGAAGTTCCTGATGTTTCGAGGGTGGTCTACGATATTTCCACTAAACCTCCCGCAACGATGGAGTGGGAATAAATTAAGCCAAACGAAAGAGGTCTTTGACCTAACTCAAAGCAGTGTCTTTTTTTCGATGCTTAAAAAAACATTGACCCATGAAATTTGATCTTCTTGAGGGTGCAAATATTGACTAAGATAGTCTAGCGATGTATGCGAGCTTCCAGGGTAGAACAGAAATCGATATCCTTTTCTGCTGAGAACAATTTGACATGCACATTGCTCGATGATATCCTCAATAGTTTTGTCGATAAACAATTGCTTGTTTTCAAATTCATAACTACGTTCGATGGAGTAAGAAGCATTTGCGTCTTCTAACAAACAATCTTTAAATATAAGATTAGACTGATATAGGTTCTCAACAAATTTCTTGGCGTTTAAATAATTATTATCGTTACAAATATAAGAATGCCAATAAACGATATTGCAAGAAACAAAGTAATCTTGGTAACGACTAATTAAATTTTGAGCTTTTAACTTATTATGCATCAGTGCCTTTTCATCATCATTTTGATGTTTTAGGCTTGATGTTTTTAAGTGAGCAATATCGGATAGAAGAACTGTAATTTTGCCATTAACAGAACTCTTGATTACGGACATAAAGGCATTCATTTTTAAGTCTCCATCGACAGACTTATGAAAAACCGAATCAATACTTATCAGAGCAATAACAGGATGATCTGTGTTCACCCAATCAATTTCCCGAGTTTGAATGCTAATTTTCCTCGTATAAAATTTTGCTGATCTTTAAATATTGCAGTAAAATTTTTTCGACAAGAGTATTTATTCATAGAAATTACAAACCTAACTTTATAATCAATTATGGATAGGTTTGTAAAAGGAGAAAAGAGAGCTTACCACTTGGTAGATAGGGTATAAAATACCCCTTGCGCAAATTAATTATTTTTGTTATTATTAAACTATGGTTTATTATTATGACTGATTTTAACAATCTTTTAAAACAGGTAACTTCGTCGCCCTATCATGATCAGATGGTTCGATTTGTTGCCCCATTATATGATTATTTTGGGGTCCCTGTGTAAGGGCTTAATATTAAAGCACTGTTTAATGACTGATGAGTTGCTGCCGTGATTTGTGAAGTCATTTTAATCCTATTTTAATTTTTTATAAATATATTAGATGATGAGTCTAAAGTTTTAATTTATGTTATTATCTAATAATATCATGTTTCTAAATAAAAGCCCACTAAAATGATGGAAAAACTGTAAAAAACTGCTTCGTGCTACTTCTTGCTTGGGATCGGTATACAACCCCCGCTACAGATAATGATAAGGCTTTTGCGTGTGGACAACATGCTAAAGTGTTGTTTGACATGCCATGCTATTTAAGCTTGGATGTGACTAGTAAGACGTCATGTAACACGTAGCTTGGCATTCCAATGCCGCATTCGCATTCGTAGCTTAGAACAAGGTATTATAAAGAAATTTCGACTTTCACTTCAATTTATCTTAACAAATGTTTATAACATTCATAAAACTTCCATAGTATAATGCAAATTTGAAGATTTAACTTTCGTTAATTAACCCATACCAAAATTTGTTTAACAAAATTTAGTTACTAATAATTAAACAATTAGCCTATTGTCTATTTTTAAGAAGAGCTCTTGATTTTCAGAAGAAAAAGTATAGGTCTAGCTTGAATGTTTAGAGATATTCTGATATTTAGTGATATTACCTTAAAAATCATAAAGTCAAGTTAAAATCAGGGAGTAAATATGATAGACGACATAAGAAAAAGTATCGAACTTAACGCGCCAATTTCAAAGGTTTGGAAAGCGCTTAGTGATTATCTGGAGTTTGGAGAATGGTTTCAGGTGAAGATTGAGGGGCCTTTTAACCCGGGAAAAGTCTCGCGTGGCGTACTGACTTATCCAGGCTATGAAGATTACAAATGGGAAATCGTCGTTCAAAGGATGGAACCTGAAAAGTTTTTTTCATTTACTTGGCATCCCTATGCGATTGACAAAACAAGGGATTATTCTAAGGAGGCTCAAACACTTATCGAGTTTCAGCTCAAGGAAATACCACCGGGCACATTACTTCAACTTAAGGAATCAGGCTTTGATCAGGTGCCCTCAGATCGAAGATCAGAAGCCTTTCAAATGAATCAGGAAGGCTGGTCAGTGCAATTGGAGAATATTAAGCGCTTTGTGACCAAAAATTAAGTTCTAATTTTGAGTTTGTTACAGCCGCTCAGTTAAATCGCCAGACTGAGTGGCAAGTAAAAAAAACATATTTTGAAAGATTTTCTATATTAAAAACTTGAACAGACTCTCAGAAGATGAAATTGGAAACTTTGTTGACTCCAATTTATTAAAATGTTAAAAATATCCCCTTTCGCCCTAAATTTAAAAGAAGAGGTTATTTATGAGTCCGTTATTCGCTAAAGCCGCAAATGTTATAGGAAATGTTGTAGTAAATTCTTTAGAAGTGGGGGCTGTCGTTGGTGTAGTTTCGGGTGCAGCGTTTAATCATGCAAAGCATGTTGTAATAGGTGGTGTTTTTGGACTTGCAATGGGTGCTGCTGGTAATCTATGTCTTTATCAGGATCAAAATATTTCAATAATTAACGCGG
>JACCVN010000529.1 GCA_013698165.1 Parachlamydiaceae bacterium
TTGGAAAATCGCTCATTCACTTCAGGGCAAATGATTAATGAATATCCTCAGTCATTGAAATCCATTATTCCTGGTAAGATTTTTAAAACTGGAGGAGTTTTTAGCTCTATTGAAGAAACAACTCTGGAAATAACTGGCCCTCTGTATAACGAAGGCTTCATTGAATCAGAGGGTCCTATTCATGTTAAGACAGACACATTCCATAATGAAATGCCTTCAACTGAAATAAGTGAGGAAGTCGTCGTCAAAAAAAGGGGAAGCACTTCTGTTCGTTCTGTCAAAACAGATAATATTAGACAAGGTGGTGTAATTCGTGGTTCGGAAGTTTTTCTGCAAATTAAAGGAAAGGGAACCAATGTCGGTGGAATTATTGAAGCGGCATCAGGAGTTCAGGGATTGTATATTCATGCCTCAGATTTTAGCCATCTCCCTCTCTATTTGCGAAAAGCGGTACAGTTGAAAGTTAATTATAGTATTCGGCGAGAAATAATTCCTGGAAGGATCCTCTCTGAAGGCGAAAATTTGCAAATGCTCATCGATAATAAATTTGTAAATGAAGGCTCTGAAATTATATCTTTGGGCGACCCGGAAAAAGGTGAAGGGAATTTAAATATTGTAGCCGGAAGCGTTAAGTCTATCACTGTTTTTGATAGTCATATTTCGACTCATAAATCTACATTTTCAAAAACAGAAATTAGTCATACCCAGATTATGAGCGAACCGAGAATTTGCGGGATTGGAAGTGTTCATGTTCAATCCACAAAAGAAGGCGTTCATCTTGAAGGGGAATTTGGCAGCTTTTGTGATGAAGCTTTGATTGAGTCTGAGCAAGGAATTCATTTTAATGCTGTGACTAGAAGCGTGGAAAATGAGATGCAAAAAAATAAGATCACATTTAACTCAATTACTCAGACAAATATACAGTCTAACAGTACGATAACAAGTCGGCCGTTTGTCTTTGCCGGGAAATCACTAAATTTACATGCCAAAGGCCCTATTACTGGTGAAGGTGTTCAATTCGATGTTGTCGGTAAAATGAACATGCTGGGAAGTTCAATACGATTTACCCACCATGGAGTTGAGCACCATGAATTGATTGACGGGGTAAGTGTAGAAATAACCTGTTTTGGCACCAATATGGTTAAGTCCATACAAAATGGCGAGCCTTTGCATAAGACTGTCGAGTCGTTATTGTCAGAAGATTCCGGGATTGCCAGTATCTATGGTCTTTTAAAAGATAAGAAATATGGAAGTCAGACACTACCAAAACTTGTCGGGATTTGGAATAGAACGGCGAAATTGGCCAAAGCAAAAAACGATGGTCGTCTAAAAGCCGATATTGGTGAACATTTAGGGATTACTAATAGTGAGGGAGAGTTTGATCCTAATGTGACGGTACGATTTGGAACTTTCGATCAGAATTCCTCTCAGACTCAAATTTATCCTTCTACATTTGCTGTCGGAGGTGTACTAACATCGATAGCAACTGAAGATGATCAGTATTTTGAAGGGTGCCAGATGAATGTTGTTGGCGGCGCGCAATTCCTCGCCCCCGGAATGATCACATTTAAATCTCCTCCAGAACAGTTTACATGGGACAGTTCTAACTTAGGTATGACTTTTGGGTTCGGACCTCAAGGGTTTTCTGTGGGGGGCGACTTTTCAGTTCAAGAATATCAAAGGACAATTCATAGATATGGAACACATAATTTTGGCGAAAGTCTTACAATTATTGCGGGCAAAAAATTGCTGGTTGAAGGGGATGCCCTTGTAGCGAAAAAAGTGAAAGTCGAAGCAGACATTGTCAAAATCCAAACGCTAACAGATAATAGTAGTTACAGTGGAACAAGTGGTTCACTTTCAACTAAAGGGGATTTTAGCTTCGCCGATTCCCGCTCGCATTCCCATCAGGTAAATTCCATTGCAGGTATTACTGCACTCGAGGATGGTCATCTCAAAGCACGTGAACTTGAACTTATTGGAGGATCAATCATAAATATTGAGGTGGATGCGCAGAAGGTGCTACATGAGAATGTCTCAAGTAGCAGCTCCGAGCGTTCCATTTCATTTAGTGGAAATGTCAACACTATCGCTGACGTTGCATCAGGAAATAACCAAGAAGCCTTCGCTATGCCGGGTGCATTTGGCTATAAAAACTCATCGCAAAGGGGAGAAACCCGAGCGACCATTGCTGGATCCAATGGGCATTTATATTCAGGGATCAATACCGATCTGAATGCCAGACAAATAATTGGTAAAGAAAAGAAAACTGAATTCTTCTTGCCGGTGATCGTGCCGAATTTTGACAAGATTAAAGAAGACTTTCAAGAAATGAAGAAGTCTGTAAGCA
>JACCVN010000540.1 GCA_013698165.1 Parachlamydiaceae bacterium
CATCAATGCCATTTGGAAATCGATTAAGCGATTGTGGGCGATTTTTCAAATAGGGCAATATATAAGGAGCGACTTGATAGTAATAATTTAGCAGATCGCGTTTTGTATACCCATCTTTAGGCCAGAAGACTTTACTCAGATGGTTGAACTTGAGTTCACGGTTTTTTATAATTTTTGTCTGAGTATCTTCTGAAGGGTTTAAAAGAGATTTTCGTTCGGCGGTTTTTATAGAAGGAATTTTTAGGTCCAAATTGTTTGAGATTCTGGAAGAATTTTCTGGGACTTCTGCATGAACAGTTTTCTCATTTTTATCTTCACGTAACCCTTTAAAAGAGGGATGACGCATTACCCCATCATTAGTCATTTCAGTAAATTGGACTTCACATACCAACTTAGGAGAGAGCCATACTACATCAGCATGAGGAGGATTTGGCCTAAATCTTGAGGGCTTATTAACATCAGGCTCAATAATAAAAGGTGATTTAGAGATAATTAAGGGCTTAAATTTATTCATCAATTCTCTTTGCATCTCCACGTTAAATCCTGTACCAATTTTACCAGTAAAATTTAAGATGCCATTATCATAGACACCTACCAAGATGGCACTAAAAAGATTTGGGGAATTTTCATTCTTGGTATAGCCTCCAATAACAGCCTCTTGAGAGTTTTGAACTTTTATCTTTAGCCAGTCCTTCCCACGATAATCAGGGAGATATTGACTATCGGCACGTTTTGCGATCATGCCTTCCAGGCCCATCTTTTTTGCGGCTTCTAAAAATTGACTGACAGATGTGCTGAAGCTTAAGCTCTCTTTTATAGATCCTTCCGAGTTAAATATCCCTTTCAGTAGTTCCTTGCGCTTGGTTAATGGAAGTCCCATGAGGGAATACCCGTTTAACCAAAGAATATCAAAAATATAGTAGGCAAGTTCTCCGTCAGCTTCACTTCGCCAGTTTTGCAAATCAGAAAAACTTGTGATCCCTGTATTTTTTAAAACCACAATTTCTCCATCAAATACAGCTTGCAGATTTAACATTTGCAATGCACTTACTAGAGGATAGAATTTATCATTGAAAGATTTATTATTGCGAGAAAGGATTTTTATATCGTTTTTGTTGCAATAGGAAATTGCTCGATAGCCATCCCATTTAATTTCATATATCCATTCTCCTTCTTGGGGAATTTCGACAACCAATGTCGACAGCATTGGGCTTATGAAATCGGGAAAAGGAGTTTTTGTTGCACCGGTGATTTTAAATGTACTTTTAGATAATTTTGGTGATACTTCCTGAGCCGCATCTGGAGAAGTAAGCTTTTCTATTTTCTTTACTGTTTTTGAAGCAGATGCTTTTTTATTTGATTTATTTGCCTGTGACTTTTTATTTTTTATTACTGGAATTGACATTTGGCTTTATCCTAGTATTTTGTTATCTGTAGAAAAACTTGCAAACGAAAGCGAAAACAGCGTAGACCCCTGTGGGTCATCCATGGGGAAACTTTGTTCCCTCAATTAAAAAATCATATTTTCGTTCAGCCATTTATCTGAGCCATTTAAGGGTTTCCCCTTAGATTATAAAATGAGAAGAGAGAAGAACCGCTTCAGGGTTCTTCTCTTTTAAGATATCTGAGGAGTTATTTTATGTCGTAAGAAATTCCTTGAGCTTTCAACATGCTTATAAATTCCTCTTCTGAGGAAACATTTTTATGGTGTGCTTCCTGGTTTTCTATGTATTTAATTACAGAAGGCAATGTTGATTTGCCTACAGTAAATGCCGCATACCCTTCTTGCCATTTAAATGTAGAGATCTCAGGGAATGTTTTAGTTATCCCCTTTGTTGTGGTCGGCTTAACTTTTTCAACAAGGTCTGGGATTAATAGATTTAACGGCATTGCAACCAAAAGGTGTACATGATCTTCAATACCATTAATTAAAGAGCAAATTTGCACCTTCCTTATTTCTTATAGTTCTCATGTAACTGTAGATGCGTGGTTTTATTTCTTTTTTTAGGAGAGGTTCTCGGTCTTTGGTAGACCAAACGATGTGATAAAGTAAATTTGAAAATGTGTGCGCCATAAAGCTCTCATGATGGTTTTATAAATGTGATGGGGCAAAATGATAATGCAAAAATAACGAGATTTATAGGTAAGAATATGACTATATAGTGAAAAAAGAGAAGAACCCTTTTCAGGGTTATGCGGGTATATTTACATACCCGTAGCAAGGCTTGCGAGCGATAGCGAAGACAGCCCGCAGCTACGGGTTAGGGTGTTGTTTTTGTTCCTATTTATACGTTAAATTTTCACATACATCTAAGTCTTTCAATTCTGTTTTCTTTAGAAGATTATGCCCTTAAATAACACCCTCGGATGGGGGTATGGGCCTGTAGCCCA
>JACCVN010000270.1 GCA_013698165.1 Parachlamydiaceae bacterium
TCAAAGAATTCTGTATTTGCCCAGGTTCTAGAAATAGTCCTCTCATCACCGGCCTAATGAATTCACCTTCGTTAGCAAAGTACAATTGGTATGAAGAGCGCTCTGCGGCCTTTTTTGCCCTCGGTCGCGCGCGGCTAACCGGAATTCCTGTGGCAGTCGTCACTACATCCGGTACTGCTGCAGGTGAGCTTTTACCTGCGGCTATGGAAGCACATTACAGTGGGACACCTCTCTTGCTGATCACTGCTGACCGTCCACGTCGTTTTCGGGGTTCTGGAGCACCACAAAGCGCAGAACAAGTGGGTCTTTTCGGGGTGTATGCAGAATTTGCTCAAGATATCGAGGCAGATGAAGGTTGCCAAATCATGCATTGGGATTGGTCAGGTCCGGCGCACTTAAATGTTTGCATTGAAGATCCAAAATCCTACAATGCAATATATCATGACCTTTCTCCTTTAATTTCTGAAAGAATTGTTAAGCCTTTTTTAAAGCTTCAGGATTCTTCCTTTTTAGATCTATTTTTTGAACAGTCCCGCTTCCCACTTGTGGTTGTCGGGTCTCTCCACCCAGAAGAGCGCGAGTCGGTCATCGATTTTTTAGTGCGTCTTAACATTCCGGTTTATTCCGAGTCGGCCTCAGGGCTCAGAGAAAACGCTTCTCTTGCACACTTACAAGTAAGAATGGAAGTCGGCTTATGGAAGCTTTCAGCATCAAATGGATATGTCATCGATGGAATTCTGCGCATCGGTGGGGTGCCGGTAACACGCCTTTGGCGTGATCTGGAAGAACGGTTTCCACGATTGGCTGAATGCTCTATCAGTAGATTGCCTTTCAGCGGCCTTAGCTGGGGGCGGCACATTCAATGTGATATTAACACTTTTTTGACTTCATATCGTATTCCTGATAATTGGCAATCGGGTGATTATCAAGCATGGCTTGCGGAAGACTCTGAGGATCAACAATTGTTGAGCGAATTGTTTGAAAAATTCCCAAGCTCCGAACCGGCGCTCTTTCAAGCATTGTCAGAAATCATTCCTGATGGTTCCATGGTCTATTTGGGCAATAGTCTTCCTGTAAGAGAATGGGACCTTGCCGCTTCCTTTAAAGAACGGGGTATTAATATTCAGTGCAGTAGAGGATTAAACGGGATAGATGGTCAAATTTCAACTTTCCTAGGACTTTGTCAAGAGGGCAGAGAAAATTGGGCGATAGTGGGTGACCTGACAGCTCTCTATGACTTTGCTGCCCTTTGGATTCTGCATGCTTTACCTAAAATGCCCATCAAAATTGTCGTGATGAATAATGGGGGAGGAAAGATTTTCGCCAGAATTTATAAGGATCCGGTTTTCCAGCATCTTCATCATTTTGACTTTGAACATTTTGCTAAAAGTTGGAAAATACCTTATTATTGTATGGAAGGAATTATAGAAAATAATCTCCCTCCACAAGCGTTTGTGGAAGTTTGTCCTGATCCAGCAGCAACGGTATGTTTTTGGAGTGCTTACGATGAGCTTATGCAAAAAGCCCCAGTGTCATAATATATTTGCCCTTCACGGTTTTCTTGGTTTGCCTACAGATTGGGAGCTGTTTGATTCCATCACTCATCCCATTGGAGTTGAAAATGACGGATTCGACTTATGGCACTGGTCTCGCAGTTTTAACTCTTCTGTTAAAAAAACAGCTTCAAAAAATATTCTTATTGGCTATTCCCTTGGTGGGCGTTTAGCAATGCATTCTCTCATTTCCAATCCTGATCTTTGGGACGCAGCAATCATTATTTCTGCTAATCCAGGGCTCCAATCCGTAAAGGAAAGGGAAGCCAGATTGATTTCTGACGAGCACTGGGCACAACGGTTTTTAAACGATCCTTGGGCACCACTTATGCACGACTGGAATGCCAATGCAGTTTTTGGAAATCGACCATTTCCCTATTTACGGGAGGAGTCTGCCTTTGATAGAAAACAGCTTTCCTCCCTTCTTGTCAACTGGTCACTAGGAAAGCAAGAGTCTCTTCACGCTCGCTTAAAACAGCTTTCTCTGCCGATCCTCTATTTAGCAGGTGAACACGATAAGCCTTTTTGTTCTATCGCTGATCAATTTAGAGATTTTGCAGAAGTGTCAATCATTCCCGATGCGGCTCATAGAGTGCCTTGGGACAATCCAAAAAATTTTATGAATAAAATCGATATTTTTATCGGAGGACTATGACTACTATGACTAAACAGCAATGGACAACAATCAAAACTTATGAAGATATCAAGTTTGAACGTACAGAGGATGGGGTCGCTAAAATTACAATCAATCGTCCTCGCTATCATAACGCCTTTCGTCCGGAGACTGTGGATGAAATGAGAGAGGCTTTTGAACTGGCTAGACAAGATATTGAAATCGGAGTAGTTATTTTGACAGGTGAAGGAGACAAAGCATTTTGTTCAGGCGGAGATCAGAATGTCCGTGGTGATGCAGGCTATGTTGGTGGTAACGGAATCCCAAGACTAAACGTTCTGGACCTGCAGAAACAAATCCGTTCTCTTCCAAAACCTGTGATAGCAATGGTTGCAGGATGGGCTGTAGGAGGTGGGCATGTTCTACATGTGGTCTGCGACTTGACAATTGCCGCTGACAATGCTCAGTTTGGCCAAGTGGGCCCAAAGATGGGATCTTTTGACGGCGGTCTCGGAAGCAGTTACCTTTCACGCGTGGTGGGACAGAAAAAAGCCAGAGAAATATGGTTCCTTTGCCGTTTCTATAGCGCGGAAGAGGCTTTAAATATGGGCCTTGTCAACTGCGTTGTCCCTCTAGACGAATTAGAAAATGAAACACTGAAGTGGTCGAGAGAGATTTTAGCTAACTCCCCATTAGCAATACGCTGCTGCAAAGCGGCTCTAAACGCTGACTGCGATGGCCAGATTGGTCTTCTGGATCTTGCGGGCGATGCCACTTTGCTCTACTACATGACTGAAGAAGCTAAAGAAGGAAAAAATGCCCTGTTGGAAAAACGAAAACCCAACTTCGCTCAATTCCCAAGACTCCCGTAATCTAATGGTACCTGCTGCGTCTCGCAGCAGGCGCCTACCAAGCCGTACTACCTCCCTGCTGCAAGCAGCAGAAAAATTTGTTTAGGAGCTTATTCTATGCATATCAGCTATTACATGTACCACCTTGAGTTCAATGCCAACTATGGCACTATAGGACAACGAAACCGTGCCGGAGCTCTTCTACGCATCACTTTTGAAGACGGGTTAGTCGGCTATTGTGACTGCCATCCTTGGATTGAGCTCGGTGACTTGCCCCTATCAAAACAACTCTTGGCGCTTTATCATTCCAGCTCGACACCTCTGCTTAATTGTTCACTTTTGTTTGCCCGCATCGATGCACAAGCTAGGCAGCATAAACGTTCCCTTTTTGAAGGCCTCGAAATTCCTCCCAGCCACCAGCTTGTATCCCTCTCAGATGATATAGCGCCTTTTACGGCTGACGAAATCACTTTCTTCAAAATAAAATCAGGAAACCAACCTGAAGAAGAAATCAAAACGTTGTCTTCATGGATCTCTGATCATCCTCAAATTAAACTTCGGCTCGATTTTAACGAAAAACTGTCCCGTAATGAGTTTTTATATTATTGGAAGAGTGTCCCGGAATCTGTCAAACAATGCATTGATTTTATTGAAGATCCCTACAAATATGAACCTGATTATTATACTGAAGATCAAGAGCAGCTGGACATCTCCTTTGCTGTTGACAAGTCTTCTGAAAAGGCATTGGAATTTCCCCAATCGGCTGAAGTGATCGTGCATAAACCTGCTGTGGATTTACCCCCAAAGTTTTCAAGCTCTAACACCAAACTTGTGGTCACAACCTATCTGGACCATCCTTTTGGTCAGATGTGCGCTGCATATGCCGCCGCAACTTTAAAAGCTCAATACCCCTCGCAAATTCACTGCTGCGGTCTTCTTTCCCATAAATGCTATCAAGGCGATTCTTTCATTCAATCGGTTCAGTCCTCAGGGCCTAATTTAATCCCTTCTAAGGGGACTGGCTTTGGTTTCGACGAACTGCTTAAGGAGGTCCCATGGCAAAGCCTCTAATTGATTGGAATAGCGATGATTCTCATGTTCTTATCAACCCATTGCTTCCTGAAACCACCAGAAATAGTTTGATAGAGGCAGTTTCCCCTCATCATTCTCTGCAAGGACATATATGGCTCTCAAGTTCTGGAACTGAGAGCTTTCCGAAAATGATCGCTTTGTCGAAAAAAGCGATGCTGATCTCTGCCGAAGCTGTAAACGCTCACTTGCAAGCCAAAAGTCATCACTCTTGGTTAAATGTCCTTCCTCTATTTCATGCGGGCGGCCTGGGTCCCCATGCCAGGGCGCTACTATCTGATTGCTCAATTTACGATTTTTCTGATAAAAAATGGGATCCTATCACCTATGTTAAACTTTTAGAGGATCTTAAAACTTCATTTTCATCCCTGACGCCGACTCACATTTATGACATTGTAAATTTGCAACTTTCATCCCCAAAGGTTCTTAAAGCCATTATCGTCGGCGGTGCATCTCTATCAGAAACTTTGCATGAAAAAGCTATAGATTTAGGCTGGCCCTTGCTCAAAAGTTACGGAATGACAGAAGTTGGCTCTCAAATCGCCACAGCATCCAATTCTCTGTCGGATTCTTTCTTGACGATCCTTAAGCACATTAATTTACGTTTTGACACAGAAGGTTTCATTGAAATAAAAAGCGATGCCCTGCTCTCAGGATTTGTGCATGGTGATGATCCCAACAAGCGTTTTATTGATCCCAAAGTTGAGGGTTGGTACAAAACTCAGGACAAGGGAGGAATCGTTAATAATTCTCTCCAAATTTATGGCAGGGGTACCAACTTTATAAAAATTGGCGGCGAGAATGTCAATTTTTCTGAATTGGAAAAGATTTGGGAAAATATAAAATTTTTTCACAAATTCCATGAAGATGCTGTCATCATTGATTTACCGGATGATCGGTTAGGTAGAAATGTTTGCTTGGCTGTCGCTAGCAGTAAAGAAAATTGCGATTTAAATGCTCTGCTAAAAGACTTTCATAAACAAGTTCTTCCTATCGCCAAAATACGCTCTGTTTTCTATGTCGATAAATTGCCTCGCTCTGAACTCTACAAATTGAAAAAAGAAGAGCTGCGCAAAATGATTCAGAATACTCTATAATCAGATTGAGCTAAGGGCAGTATATCTTCTCTTAACGTTTCTTTGTGCTTTACATTTTGCGTCAAAATTGGCGGTAGCTCAGCAAGTCAAAAGCATTGATATAAATAAGTTATTTGACTACTTTGAGACTAACGTAGAGGAAAGATTTATGCCTAACATCATTTTTTATCTCATGCTTCTTCTGGCAGCCCTGCCCTTGCATGGGGA
>JACCVN010000576.1 GCA_013698165.1 Parachlamydiaceae bacterium
ATGCTTGTATTGTTGAATGTAACATGTGTTTTGCTAGATCGACAAATGAGGTCTCAAGCTACAGCTTTCAAAGATGAAGGGGGATTTACTGAACGCCTTTATAAAGAACGGATGGCAATGAAGCGTCAAAAAAATATTTAAGTTTGAAATTCTTCAACTAGTCTTTTGATTTTCGACTGAAATTTTTCTAATCTTCTGATTAGATCATTGATATTCATTACAGTACTATTTGAAAAGTCAGGGATCTGTTCCATTCGCATGCTGACAAGTTGATCATTTTCATGAGGTTTAATAGATTTCTGTTTTAATGAAACAATAAATTTTTTTACTACTTGTTGAGTATAATAATTTATCTTGCAGAGGGTGTTCCATTTTACAACTTTCTTTTGTTGATCTCTTAAAATTTTTATTATTTTGTTATTGTCATAGGGAAGGTGACCTAAATTGGGATGTTCACATATCCCTAAAAGATTAAATTCTTCCTGGGATAATGTCAGACAATTTAATTTAAAAAAATTTTTATGAAATTCAGGTTCATAGTTTTTACATCCTGAGAACTTAGCATCGGGAATCACCCTTTTGATAATCGCATTCCAGACGGTGGAGCTATCTGCATGGCTTTTAAAAAGCTTGCTTACTGTTGCGATCTTACCTAAGGCTGAAATACGACAATAGTTTGAGAAAATGTATTCAAAAATTTCTTTTGTTAGCAAATCAATTTCTGAAAACTGAAGCGTACTGAAACAAACATCCAGTCCTGTTTTTTTCGATGTTCTTTTGCCAGTTAAAAATACTGCCGATTCAGACTTTGGGAGTGCTTGAATATGACATATACTTGAAGAGTCCATTTCACCTCCTTTGTCGATTTAAGAAATTTCCGTCTTTTTAATACAAGGCATGTGAGTTATTTAGGAATTTAAAAACCTAAAGTCGAGTTAGAGGCTAGCATAAATAATCCTTTTGGGCTGGAAAACATAATCCCATTGAGGAACATTAGTATTTAATTTATCGATGATAAATTGCGCCAAGGCAAGCCGTGATTCAATCCTTTGGAGAGAATCGAGGGTTAAATAACAATCGGAATTGGTTTTGTGTTTCGTATTGTCGAGATCATTTTTATGCACAAGACCCGCGTCAATGTACCAGAAATCTGTAACCTTATCTTGCGAGCTCAAAATGGGAAAAGTCTGGCTTAACAATGTCCATTCTTCTGCAGTATGCTTTTGAATATTTTCCTCTCTTATTTGGTAGAAGAAAAGAGCCTCAATGAGCCGATACACACTGGGAGAAGTCCTTCCTTGTTGAGTAATATGGAGAAAGGATTCGATTAGGCATTCCTTTAAAACATCTAAATTTTGGATATATTTAGAATTTTCAGAAGGATAATCAAATAGGCGTGACATAGTAATGCACATGCGATCCCACGCAAGATAAAGAACCAGGTCGTGCATAATATTTGAGGAATGATCATTTAAAGCAGATTCATATTGATCAAGAGAGAAGGATGTTGCTTTTTTTGATAATTGAAAAGATGTTTCCTGACGACGGGTATTTAAAGCTTGAAGGAGGTAAGGAGCATTAATTTGAGGTAGGCCTTTGATTTGATTTAAGCATTCTGTAAATAAGGTATCGAACAAATATAAGATCACTTCTTTTTCTTCATTTACGCATAACGCTTCTAGGCAGGCATTAAATATTGGCTCTGAAGCCTCCAATTGGGGCAAAGTTTTCAGGATCGATCCTAAATCTAAGTATTCCAGGAATGATGGCCAACCTAAGATTAAGAGATTCTGAGAGTCAGAGATCATTGAATTATTCACTAGTTCTGAAGGGTTATCAGCAAGAATTCTTATGAGTTTATTATCTAGATGAATTTCCATATTAACCATTGTGGGAGTTTTAGTTTTCGAATTCCTTTCTTTCAGCGCGGTTTGCTAATCGCCACCCAATTAATCCTGAAATAGCAGCAAGTGCAGCCCAAATTAAACCGAAACCGGCGACGTTAACACCTAAAGAACGCAATCCGTTAATTGATAGCAATGATATAACATCTCCCGCTCTCCATACAACAGTATCTACAGCATTTTTGCCTTTATAACGTAAATTGCGTGGAACAAGGGTATAGAGAGATTCACGTGCCGCCTGAACCATACTATGTGCGAGTGAACGTGTTAGGATCAGGACAATCGCAACTAAGGGGAATATTCCAATAATTGGGGTGTAAGGATCTGGGCTTAAGGCGACCATTAGGCTGGCAATAACGACAATGGTGGAACAAACTACAAAAACGAACCCTGCGCCATAGCGAACAAGTAGCCAGCGAGTGATAGTTAATTGAAGAACGATTTGAATAATATTGGACGAAAGGTCCATGCCCGCTGCAAAACGCGTCTGAGCTATAGAATCATGAGGGAATGCTATGCCAGAATAATCAGTGACTAAGACGTAAGCAATAGTTCCGATGGCATCACTCAGCAGCATCATTATAGACATCAATGCAATGAATGAATTTGAAAAGATCTGCTTAAGTCCATCTAACATTCCTCCATGGATTGCCGCTTCATTGCTACTGATGTGGCGATTTTCCCCATATTTATGCGCCCAATTACCAAGGAAGAGGATACATCCTAGAGCGACAATGAGGAAGCCTATTGATACGACCAATAAATTTGAAAGCCCCAAAACTTCCACTAAGCTTCTTGTGATGATCGGTCCTATCAAAGCGCCTGTCGTTCCTCCCAAAGCAATAATTGGAAATAGTCGCCTGGCCTGCAGATCATTCCAGATATCAGCCATAAAACTCCAGAACACAGATATCACGAATAAGTTAAAAACACTTACCCAAACAAAAAATAAGATTCCAAGGTTTCGAATGGTGAGTAAGTCGTGACCGTTGAATAAGAAAATAAAAATTAGCTGACAGGCAATAAAGAAAACGTAGACAACCGGCATGACAACTCGACGAGGCCAGCGAGAAACAAGCCAGGAGAACATTGGGGTCAATACAAGAGTGGCAAGAAAAGTGTAAGCAAAAAACCAGGGTAGTTGAGCCGATCCCGCTTCTACAGCCAGTTGATCGCGAATAGGTCTCATGATGTAGTATGCTGCCAGAATGCTGAAGCAATAAATAAAAGAGATGACCACTGCTGACCATTCTTCGGGCATTATATTAAATTTAAGTTTGCTCTTCACAGTCTCCTAATATCAGTATTGTAAAGTGCGAGATGATCAGACATTATTATATACTCCACATAGCTGAATTTGAGAATTTGGGCAACGCGAAAGCTCTCAGATTCAGATATGTTGGGTATATGTGGTATAATTTAATGTTATATTGTTAATTAATATCGGATTTTAAAAATCTATACTCTTAATATTTATC
>JACCVN010000578.1 GCA_013698165.1 Parachlamydiaceae bacterium
GGTCTGAGACGCTCACCATGGCACTCAGGGCATACCTGCTCCGTCATCAATTTTTTCATTTTTTGTTTATAGCTTTCACTTTTGGCCTCTGCAAAGCGCGAATGGGCCTCGTGAAGCATACCTCTCCAATGGATATGGTCCGACCATGTCGCCCCTGTGATCGCGTTGTAGAAGTGCATTCTGGTCCACTTCTTTTTGGTGCCATAAAGAAATACTTGCTTAGCTTCTGCAGATAATTTTTTCCATGGAGTATTAACACTAAAATGATAGATCTCAGCTAAATTGTCTGCAATATTTCCATATCGTACAGTTGCATAAGAGCTTCCAACTGAACAGCAATCCTCAGCGATGCATTTCTCGGGATCGATCACGAGATCTAAATTAAATTCATTGATTCTCCCCATTCCATTACATGAAGGGCACATTCCGGAAGGACTATTAAAAGAAAAATCGTGCGGTTCTAAAGAAGAATATGATAGTCCGGAGGCTGGTGAAAAGGCATGCATCGAATAAAGAACTTCTTCGTCAGTATCCATATCCAAAACGCTGCAAACACCATTTCCCAAGCTTAGTGCGCTGGTTATTGATTCGGCAATACGCGAATCATTGCTGGATTGGGTTGTCAGTCTGTCAATGACAATATCGACATCGTGGGCCACTGAACCATCAAGAAGTATGTCATCACTCAGATTGATAATTTTGCCGTCAATTTTTGCGCGCATAAAGCCTTTGCGCAGTAGTTCTTGGAAGTCTTCTTTAAATTCAGCTTTTCGTGCTCGAGCATAGGGGGCAAGTATGGCAATTTTCTTTCCTGAAGGGAGCGTTTGTGCAGTTTTAATGATTCTTTCACGGCTTTGCGGCAGAACAGCTTCTCCGCTGATAGGGCAATGCGGAATTCCTATCCGTGCAAATAAGACGCGCAGATAATCATAAATTTCTGTCATCGTTCCCACTGTAGAGCGAGGATTGCGACCAGCAGTTTTCTGTTCTATAGAGATCGTTGGGGAAATGCCGGATGCTGTTTCTAAATCAGGCTTCGCCAGTTCGCCAAGTTGCCTTCTGGCAAAAGTGGAGAGCGATTCTACATAACGGCGCTGCCCTTCAATATACAATGTGTCAAAAGCAAGCGATGATTTTCCGGAACCTGAAACGCCGGTGAAAACAACAAACTCATTTGTATTCAGAGTCAGATCGACAGATTTTAGATTGTGAACTTTGACTTTTGTCAATTGAATTTGGCGTTCCGACATATTTCCTTCTTTTTTAGTTCTTATTTTACTTAATTTACGGGATATTTTAGTATAAATTACAGCTCAAAGGGAGGAATTTATGGTGCGCCTATGTCCAAAACATTTTTTGATAGTCTTTGAGGCCCTATCCTTGCTTTTTTTATCTACTGAAATTCTTATGGCTAGTCACTCCAAAGAATCTATCGTTTGGGATTCTCCAATCCAATTAGTCTATGATTTTTCAGAAGATGTAAGATCAGACTATATTGTCCCTGAAAATGATGATAGCAATGATGTCATTGCTTACGCCGATACAGCCGAAACTCACATTATTGCTAGTCACGAGGCCGACTATTCTCAAGCTGCTCTTAAAGCTGCATTTATTAAAACCCTAGTCTTCTCGACTCGACTTTAGGCCTTTTAAGGGGGCGCTAGATGCAATCTTTTGAACCCAGTATTTATAATCAAAAAGCACATCTAAAGCCTTGTTGTAAGCCTGAGAGCTGCTTCTGAATTTTCCGCTGGTTAGAAAAGACCTGTAAAAATAAGTAACCGCCTGACCTGACCCGGTTTTCCTTTAAAATCAGCATCTTTTGCTTGCTGGAAAATGGCCTTGCCTAGCTTTGTTAGTTCATAAATATCTACAACTTGCGCCTATATTTTATTAGTTTTCTTGTAAGTGGTTTGTAAAAATAGATGTGAACCATTTAACAAGTTTAAAAAAAAATATTTTTTTTTGTGTGTGAGAGACAAAGGAGGGAAGGATATCAGAAAGAAATCGGGCAATTTAGTTACCATATCGATAGCGTTATGTATGAAACCATAAGTATGATGAGGTCTATTTTTGATTGCATGGCGGCAATAAACTTTCCTTTGCAGCTGCGAAGGTTCTTTACTAGTTCTTGCCTAGACGATTAAATGTCGCTGACTGTACGATTAAGTAGAGGCCCTGCATGCGTTGCGGTTCAAAAAGAGGCCCTTCCACAGTGACGACTGTAAAGTCCCCTTCTCCATCCATAAAATTTTGACGTGTTTGAGGCGCCAAGGCATGAGCATCAAGATTGTTCTGCGGAAGATATTGGTTGATGTCGCCCCTTGCTGGGCTTAGAAGCACAAACTGAGTTTCATCACCCAATGACTTTAAAATGACCGCTGAGGGCGTGGTGACAATTGTGCCGCGAACCTTAAGCCTGACATCTCTGACTGATGGCCCAACTAAACGCATGGCTGTATTGATAAAGTTATAGCTAAAGGGAACTCTTGGTTTCCAACGGATAAGAGCTTGGCCTTGTTGCTGATTAATAATGATCTCTGCGGCCCCATTCGTGGATTGTAACTGTTGTGCAATTGACTGTACACAAGTTCCTAAACATGCTGTGGGCAGCCATTTTACCATTATAGATTCAATCTCGCCTTTTAAAAAAAGGGGTGAACTGATACTCGCTGTGAAGATGAAGGTCACTAATGCTCTGAATATCAATGTTTTTTTCA
>JACCVN010000581.1 GCA_013698165.1 Parachlamydiaceae bacterium
AGGAAGCAATTAGGCTGCAAATTGAGGATTATAAAAAATACGTAAGAAGGTTCTAAAATGTATTTAAAACATATTCCCTGCAATGGAGCCCTGCTCTATTGTGGGATGAATTAAATGGCAATTTGAGTTTCAAACAGGAAACGGGAGTACTCTTCCAGGAGCTGAAGTGATCGATTGCGCCCGAGCTTTAGCTATTGATGTAGAATCATGATGTGATTGGGTAATTTGGGACGATAAATAATTAAAAACAGTGAAATGAGGTAAAGTGGTGCAATTCCCCTGCTGGGGAAGGAGTTGCCTTTCCGGTGACAACTTTGTGACCCAAATCCCTCCAGTGGGAAGAATCGCTGTGGTCAGCGCATGAGGTGGACAGCAAGCCTCTTCAATCGGAGGTAAATTCGGTCCTGTTTCCCAATTTAGTTGAACCTACAATCGGGAAAACTAACTTGTTTCAAAGGAATCAACTTATAAAAATCCCAACCCATTACCCAGCTCTCTAAAAAATAGAATTTGTTACAAGATCAAAAGCTGTTCCTCTTCGTAATAACGATACACCAGTATCCCCATAAAATGCTGGCTTTAACAGGCCAACGCCATCGTGCCAGTGGAGTGATATCTCTTACTCTAGAAATTTTAGTTAACTTCGTAAGTATAAAGATAATTTTCTCAAACGTTATTGCTCATCTTTTAGTATTGTTTCCATAATGGTTTCTGTACTTTCTTTAGTGACATCAAATATCGTTTTCCTAGACTTCTTGAGGTATTCCTTTACCCACTGGTATCCTACTGCGTAACCTGCAGCGTGAGGAAGCCCTGTTTTTGCATATCCGGATGTATCTGCCATCGGATCGCCAAATAGATAAGCCTGGGCATTTTTAAATCCCTTCTCAGCAATATGCGGTTCGATGATCTGCCTGGCTCGCGCTAATTCTTCCGATGACAAACCTGTCGACCAATGACCAATCATTTCCTCTCCATAGAGTTCTGCCGCAAACATTTCAGCCATTCCCTCATCCAAAAGATATTTACCTACTGATATATTCATATCACAAGGCCAAGGGTCGATCATATACCTTAAATTATGGTGGAACTCATGAGCTACTAATGGTTCTATTCGCTCAAGCACAAAGTCTGTCGGGGAAAGAATTAAGATAATAAATCCCGGTATCCCTCCAAATCCTGAGAACCCACGATTCAAATCATTATGGAAAGGATTTTCCCCGGTGCTTACGAAAACCCCCACTTTCAGAGTCTCTGGAAATTTTACGTGGCCTGCGTTTAAAAAAGCCTGATAAGCACTTATTAAAGTCTTATTGATCCTTTGGTCAACCCTTGCAGCTTGCAGCTTCAAAGCTGTGTCCTTGCACTTTATCTCTAGATCGCCCGGGCAAACAGCACCCATTTTTTCAAAATCCATCTGAATGATATTCAAAACTTCTTGAAATGGTTTCACAATACGCCCGTCCCATTCGACCTGCCTTGTTTCCCTTTGTTTTTCATCAAAACTGAGCAGGAAATCAATCCCGCTATAAATTTCTATATTCATTTTTAACTCCTATTTAATTTCTTTAAATATCCTTTTGGTTTTAAGGATAACATAAGAGTAAACAATGACGTAACGTGAGAGTCAAGAGGTTATTCTTCTTATGTTTTTTCTGAAGATAGGAGTGTTACTGGTTAAGAATAACTTTACGGTTTCCTTTTGGCTCTTTCGGTGATGAGTTTTCCGACAATTTTATAGTGAAGGCTGTCAAGTTATGCACATCAGTGAGACAGTAATAATTTTACCTGCCCATCTGCAAACTAAAGCCAGTTATCCTGGATTTTTTTGTCGGCCCGAGTAAATATTTATATTAAGCTTTTTGGAAGCCAAAGTTCCAGATCTTGAAGCGATAATAGCTCATGCCTGGAAAATTTTTGTCATGCTAAAACAATTTCTGCCACAGTTTCAGCAGCCGCATCGAAAATGGTGCCATGGCCATGGTTTGGCACAATTGCGTAGCGTACATTGGAAATGGGAACTTTCATCAAAGTTGAATCATAATTTGGCACAAAAAAATCATGCGGAGAAGCGATAAAAGTGTAATCTCTTTCAATTTCAGTAGCCTTTTTCCATCCAACTTTAGACACTTTAATTAATTTTTTGGTTCGAAGAGATCCACAAGGCATTTCTTTTGTAATGTTTTTAGACATAAGCCATGAAAGTCCAAGTTTATTAATCATATTGATCGCAGTTGATCCATTACAAGCACCTACAACCGATACAAACCTTAACTTATTAATTGGAAGATTCTTTATGGAGATTTTTGCGTCTAAAGCTCTGGCAACCCTGCCTCCATTTGAAATACCAACCAAGACAAGCTCTTTTTCACCATCAGTATTTGCCCATTTTTTAAGCATTTTATATATTGGGTCGACCATATCATCGAGCTTAGCATTTCCTTTTAAGGGTAAGTGTGGGATGTAAATATCTATATCTTTCGGGTTACGACGTTCAATTTCACCGATGCCTCTAAGAAATTGATTAGGATTAAAGTTGAGTCCGTGCAGACAAATCACAACTTTAGATTTTGTAAAATTTATGGCCGGATTCGTATACCTGAGTATTCTGGGATTAATTTTCCCATAACGAAGCAATGCATGGGGAATGCAATAGATG
>JACCVN010000276.1 GCA_013698165.1 Parachlamydiaceae bacterium
CAGTGTACTAGATCGTATTTAGAAATATAGCTATTAGAACAATCGCTATTTTCTTCACATTCTTTTTGTAACTTTGAAAATTCGTCAATTTCTCATCTACATAATCGGAAGAAATTTTCGTCGGTTAGCTGCTCTCTAATGATCAGACAACTGCGAGATGCAGCTCCATACATTTTCAAGTAGCCAGGAATTCGATGACAACGTATATTTTCTTTCCAAGATGCTCGCAAATAATACGAGGTTTATAATGCAGCGACAGATAGTTTTTTTGCTCATTGCCCTAGCATTTCTCATTCCGGGACATTCACAAAGCCAACAAGTTGATACTGAACCAATGCTTGTGCATTTGACCACTGAACAGAAGCTATGGCCTATTTATCTCATCCCTTTTATTGATAAAAATTCCGGTTTTGAGTCTTCATATATCTCAAAGCTTGAAAAAGTTTTGCAATTCGACCTTTCACACAACGGGTTTACCCAAATAGTCCCCTCAAGCCCACAGAAAGCTCGATTATCAAATGCATCGGATTTTAACGATTTTGGCAAAGCTGCGGAATGGAGTTCAAATGGAGTCTCATTCGTTGTAAAAGTAGAGATCAAAGAAAAAAAAATTACAGCTAAAATCTTACAGGCAGCCAGTAATAGTATTAAAGCTATTGACACACTCCCTTTAACAGGAAATTTAAATCAGGACCGCCGTCAAATTCACTTGATCGCCGACACAATCCAAACCGCTCTTTTAGGCACAGAAGGTATTGCTTCAACACGAATTCTCTACACCTTTAAATATCCTGTTGCCAGTCAACCAAAGCCTGAATGGCTTTCTGAAATATGGGAAATGGACTACGACGGCGGAAATATGCGCAAAATTTCTGACGATTCCAGTGGTTACTGCATCACTCCCTGTCATCTTCCTGCAAAATCAGGATTTCAAAGCGCCGCCTTTTTATATGTGTCTTATAAAAATGGACAACCTAAAATTTTTATGGCTCCCTTAAAAGAAGGAGCTGCAGTGCGTTTAAACTATTTGCGCGGTAATCAGTTGATGCCCACTGTATCACGCCAACGTGATAAAATAGCCTTCATCAGTGATATTGCAGGCAATCCAGATCTTTTCATCCAAGAATTTAGCCCTGAAACAGGCCCTATAGGTAAACCTAGGCAAATTTTTACTGCCCGCGGCGCAACCCAAGGTACCCCGACTTTCAGCCCTGATGGAAAGCAGATTGCCTTTGTTTCTAATAAGGATGGCTCACCGCGCATTTATCTGCTTACGATCCCTGCCGCTGAAACTAAACTCAAAGAAGTCAAACCTCGCCTTATCACACACGCTAACCGCGAGAGCACTGCCCCTTGCTGGTCGCCAGACGGCACAAGGCTAGCCTACTGCGCCCGCCACGGAAGTGAAAGACAGATCTGGATCTATGACTTTAGCACTGATGAAGAATGGCAATTAACGTCTGGTACCGGTGATAAAGAAAATCCTTCCTGGGCGTCAAATAGCTTGCATTTGACCTACAATACCACCGGTAAAAACAACGCTGATCTTTACATCATTAATATCAATCAGCGCATCCCTGAAAAAATCAGTGTAGGCAATGGCGAAAAACGTTTTCCATCCTGGGAGCCAAGGAATTAGATCCCGGTATAGTCCTATTTCGCAAGAATCCTAGAACTACGCTTTGCTTACAACCTGCAAAAACAAAACATCTAATTGATGAAAGGTTTAGACATATAACTTTAAATATACGAAAATGAATAAATAGCTCATTTAAAGCTTTATTTATATAGAACAACTTGGTAGAATATCATCTTCCAAAAGGTAAAGCATGTTACTCATTTTTGTCCTTTATAGTTTATTTTCTCTCGTATTCATCATATGTAAAGTCGCATTAGAATACAGCCCCCCCCTATTTCTTGTGGGTTCACGCATGTTGACTGCCGGCGCCCTGATCATACTTTACTACCTTTTTTCCAATCGCCACGAAATTCGAAAAATTTTTAGCATAAATCGCACTGCCATCTTGACATTAGTAGGATTAGCTTTTTTCAACATCTATTTGACAAATGCCTGCGAAGTCTGGGGGCTACAGTATTTATCTTCTGCGAAAACATGTTTTATCTATAGCCTATCGCCTTTTGCTTCTGCCCTTTTCTCCTATTTTCTTTTTTCTGAACAAATGTCTAAACAGAAATGGCTTGGCCTAACTATTGGCTTTCTAGGCTTCATTCCCATTTTTATGTCACAATCGACCGAAGAGGAATTAACGGGAAGCTTTTGGATATTTTCATGGGCCGAATTAGCTGTATGCGTTGCGGCTGTCTCAAGTGTTTATGGTTGGATTCTGCTAAAGAAATTAATACAAGTAGATCAAATTTCACCTCTTTTTGCAAATGGTTTGAGCATGCTTTTAGGAGGGACAATGGCCCTGGGCCATTCCGCATTAGTGGAAAACTGGGATCCTGTGCCAGTGACTGAATATCTCCCATTTATCGAATGCAGCATTTTGCTAATTCTTGTTTCTAATTTTATTTGTTATAATCTCTATGGCCATCTCCTTAAAAAATTCACGGCTACTTTCATGTCATTTGCCGGATTTACAACCCCCTTGTTCACTGCACTTTTCGGTTGGCTCTATTTCGGTGAAGTGGTGACGTCTGCTTTCTTTTTTTCAATGACCATTGTATTTAGCGGACTTCTTCTCTTCTATCGTGAAGAGCTAAAATTTGGGTATGCCGTTAAGGCATAAGCAACTTGAGCAAGCAATACCGCATTAATAATGTCTCTTGTACAAATTTAGGAGAATTATTTATAAAGCACAATAATACCTATTTCTGGTATGAAAAAGTAAAATCTATAAATTCCGAGTTCATCAATGACATTATCACAACTTGAAAATGAAATCCCTACTGCAGTAACTACTTTGGATTGCCATCATTTAATTAACGAAAAAATGAATTCCGCGTTGTCAATCTTTGATCGCATTATCAGAAAGTATTCCTTCTTTCATTTCTCATACTTAATTTTGACGTTCTCTGAATTTGCCCTATTTTTTTATTTCTTCGCATTACTTTCTCAATCGGCATTAATCTCTATTGCACTTTCAACAATTTTTCTAACTCTATTTTCATACTTTATTTTTCGGGTTTACTGGCAAACGACTAAATCTCAGCAACTAATCGAATTAAAAAACCTGTTTATTACCGATGTTAAAAGTGTGTTGGATTATCAAGAAGAAATACCCGAATGCCATATTGGAATGGCCAATGCTCTTTGTAAACTAGCTGAAAGCTTAATTGGCAGAGAATACTCCTTTTATCTGCCCCCGAAATGGCTGAGTATCACTTCAAGCTTCTTAGAAAAATTAAGCTGCTGGGCCCACTGGAAAGATTGCCATCAATTGAAGGAAATTGCACTCGTCGCTGCTGTTGAACAACAAATTAAACATGTTAAATGTGAACCTACAAATCCCGACACACACACGTCGCTAGCGAATACTTATATCATTCTTACGGGGTTGTACGCTCTCTCTCATAGCCATGAGGAAGATGATGGGTTTTGGGGACCTTCAAGAGAAGACCGAAAGCAAATGCATCAAAAATTCCGCATTGCTTCTGAACGTGCTATTGAAGAATTAAAAATCTTAAGTAATTTTGCACCAAATGACCCCTGGATACATGAACAACTGGCCTATAGCTATCGGGATCTACAAATGCCTGCCGAGGAGATTTCTGAATATGAGCTCATTTTGCGGCTCATGCCCAGTAACACTGAAATCATGTATAAATTAGGTGTCTTATATTTTGAACAAGGGCACAACGCTCTTGGCTTGCATCTCTATGAACAGCTTAGACATGCCCACTATAAAAAAGCCCTTGCCCTGATTAGACACTATGGGGCTTACAGTAGTATTTAAATAAGTATTTTTTTTTAGCTCAGACACGGTTTTTTTGGATTTATATAGGGAACATTCAGCAACTGAGCATGGCAAGGGCCTTCAGAGCCGCCCTAGCAGCATGGTAGCCGCACATGCCGTGCACACCACCACCTGGCGGTGTCGATGAAGAACAAATAAATAGTCCTTTCACTGGTGTTGAATAAGGCGCCAATGATCTTGTTGGCCGTGTGAAAAGCTGATATAAATCTTGAACTCCACCGTTTATATCCCCACCAACATAATTTGAATTATATTTTTCCAGCTCCAGAGGGGATTTACTGCTTTTTGCAAGGATGCAATCTTTAAATCCCGGGGCGAACCTTTCAATTTGCGCTTCGATTTTATCAGTCATATCTACTGTTGAAGCATGTGGAACATGGCAATACGCCCATGCAGTATGTTTTCCGGGAGGAGCTCGCGAAGGATCAAATAAACTAGGCTGAGCAAGTAATACAAAGGGAACATCGGCAGGAATTCCTTCCCATATTTGCTTTTCAGATTTCTTCATCTCTTCAAATGTAGCCCCTAGATGAACTGTACCGGCATTTAAGCAATCGTGAGATTTCCATGGTATGGGCTGGCTTAAAGCCCAATCAAGTTTAAAGACCCCTGGCCCATACCTGTAACTTTTCAATTTATCAATATATCCTGAAGGGAGATGGTTGCCAGCAATTTTAATTAATTGGCGTGGGGTGACGTCAAACAAATAAGTTTTAGCATTAGGCAAATCTTCCATTGAAGTGATCGGAAATCCAGTGACAATTTCACCCCCAAGTTTTAAAAAGTAAACTTCCAACGCCTCAGCTATTTTTCGCGAACCCCCTTTCGGGATTGGCCAGCCCACAGCATGCCCTAAAATGCCTAAAATAAGCCCAAAAGCTGCTGTCAATGGCTTATCCAGAGGAAGTATAGAATGGGCAGCGAGTCCACCAAAAAGAGCCTTAGCCTTTTCCTCATCGAAGCGGCTATTAACGAGCCCCGCGGCAGACCTCATACCTAAAATTCCAAACCTAAGCAAAGCTAATGGAGACTTTGGAAAATGAAGAGGCGCCAGAAGATCGTGTTTAAGCATTTCCCACGATTCAACCAAAGGTGTCATTAATTTTTGATAAGCTTCTGCGTCAGTTACTAATGTCAAACTAGTTTCAATAATCGAACGTTTCAATAT
>JACCVN010000609.1 GCA_013698165.1 Parachlamydiaceae bacterium
AAGCTATTCTAATGAACGCCATTTTCTTAATCGATGGGCCGCGGATGAAGAGGTTAAAGAAATCACTGCTCACCCCCCCAAAGTCTGGTTTGACCGCCAAAACCCGGCACACTCATCTCTCATAAAAAAATTTCCCACTCGTGATGTGGGCAGTTCATTAGCTCTTCTGGGCTTGCTAGTCTATTTTCTCTGGATAGGTTTCAGAGTCGGTAGGACATACTGAAAGGACTAAATGGACTAAACTGGACGGACATGGACAAATAAGACTTTATTGTAGAAAGTCCCACTTGGCTTTTCAGCATTCAGCCTAATGGTTTGCTAGCCTAGTACACTGTCAAGGTAGTATTTTCGACTATTTCTGCGTCAAAGCCCCGTGGTGTGCCGATCGCAAAAGGGGCTGTATTGACTAATACAACCCCTTTTACGATCGACAAACCACGGGAGCTTTCACGCTAGAAATAGTCGAAAATACTACCTTGACAGTGTACCTAGTCTGCATCGCGCCATATGTGTCCATTCAGTCCATTCAGTCCATTCCGTCCATTTTTATATGTGAGTCGCCAACTTTAACAGTGTACTGAAATAACTTGTGTTGTAGCTTGGATCTCGGCCTTCATTTTTATTAGCTTCCACAAAGAGAGCTATCTCTTTACCATGTATACAAGCTTCTTGGATATTTTCTTGAGTTGGTTGCTGTAACAATTCATGAATTAAACCTGTACGAATATTGTTCAACAGAAAATGATGGCTCCATTTTTCTTCCACACCTTTTGGTTCAGAAATTTGCATACGCGAATCTATGGCCAAACGAAAATGCTTAAGAGCAACATTATGGTCGTAATCCTTCATTCTCAAAACGAGAAGACCTCGCATATTCTCTATTTGCGAAAGCTTCGCTTGATAAACTGGTGAATCTATACCGAACTTTTGCATGTAGAGCTCTTCAATAGGCTGATAGCTAAGAATTTGAGCTTCTTTACATTCTTTGCTCAGCGTATCCGCGTGATTTAAAGCTTCCATAAAACTGCAGCGATTATAAAGGAAAAATGCCAACCTCTCAATTTGGGATAGAGTATCCTTGGGAAGGACTGCTAAAGTCATCTCATTTAAAACTGTTTGGAAAGCCTTGTTTTTATTCTTATCTTGAATTTGAGGCATATTTTGGTAAGAAAATGATAATTGAATCAACGTTTCACCTAACATTTCACGCATCTCTGGATTATGAAATAAAGCACTTCCAATCTTACTTACATAAGACTGATCATAAAAAATTCCAGTATCATACTGGTCTTGATAATTAGCCATCAGCTCTTCAAAATTGGCCGTATCTTGTAAATTAAAATCAAAATCAATTAATCCCAAATCTTTGCATTGCAGATTCAGCGATAATCTCATCAACTTTGCACAATCACTGAATCCATTTTCTCCTTGATTATATCTTACATCACTTGCGTATCGATGCAGCAATTCAAAAAGCTTTGGATGTAATTCTTTAGGTAAAGAGCCTTTATCTTTTGCCACTGCATATAGTTCTGAAAAAGCCAATCCATACAGTCTTTTACGTTCCTCCATTAAATTTGAGCCGGTTGCCGCCCGGGCATCAGAGATGTAGGTACTGATGGTATTAATTGTTTCGGCAATTGCGCTTTGCTCTTCAACTAATAAGGATGAAGGGTTTAAGTTTATGTTATAACGAATGTCAAATCGATTAAGATCATTTGATGTTTGCATTGCAACTCCTATAAAATTTAGGTTTATAAATTCAATTTCTTTCCAAATCAGTTTTGGTTATTTCTGATCTTTATACGGGGGTAGAAAATCCGTAACAAATCTGTATTTGACGCCTTTTCCCTTATTATCTAAATTAAATTCTAGCAAACTGGGAACTGAAGCGTCATCAGGAGTTTTCCACTCTGTAAATGTTACACATTTATTGCAAACTCCTGCATCAAAAAAAGCATGTCCAACTGAAGACTGCCCATCTTTTTCGAAAATTTCAGCTAGTTTGAAAGCATCAGAGGCTTCCAAGGGTTTTATCTTTTTATCTGTTGTAATGAGGTGAATTTTTACATTTCCTTTGCTGATGCTCTTTGTAGCTTCATCAAATTTGGAAGGCAAAACTTTGTTGACCCTTTCATGAAGTTTTTTTTCAGTCCCTTGGTATAATGTCAATTCTTTCGATATAGGCTTTTGATTTTTAAATGGATTATTTTTTTATTAAGAATTTAATTTCAATCCTTAAAATACTATTTTTAATATTAATTATATATTAAAACACTATTACACACAATCAAATAAACCTCATTTGATCCGAATGGGCTAATTATATTGCAGTTCATTAAAAAAAAACCCTGTACTCTACCCTTCACAAGCCGCCCCTTCGGGACTTATATTCAAATATTTCCTACCCATAGTTTGCCCCTATCGGGACTACACTATGCGTTTACACAACTAACCCCATTCGGGGCATAAAAATATAACTAGCCGCATTCGGGGAATAAAAATATAAATAGCCCCTTTCGGACAAAATCC
>JACCVN010000618.1 GCA_013698165.1 Parachlamydiaceae bacterium
TTATTGGAACTTTTTCGTCGTTGATATCAAGTTCCTTATCTGACATCCCAGATAAATGGACTAAATTACTAAAGATATCACTGTTCAATGAAAGAATTGAAATGGATTCGTTTAATATGGGAACAGATGCTTCACTAGTTTTTAAAATACATTTTTCAAGATTAGCTAATGTTTGGCTTCCGAGTTTTTCCACTTGCTTTTCAGCCTTCTCTGAACATGCATTTTGAATTTTCACAAATTCTTCTTTTAATTCAGGAGACTTTTCCATTTCCGCACTAAAACTTTTATCATTGGCTAAGGCTTTGCACATTGTTCGAATATCAGACCTATTTATTGAAGCATCCCTCATACCTTGGTCCAATGCTTTTAAGATATCTCTAGAAGCTGTGCTTGTATGAGAATTCTTATCTTTCACTTCAAAATTACCACTTGTTGGATTTCTAGTTATTCCTTTCACCGTTGGAAGTTTGCCTGCTGCTTTGCTCGATTTAAGATTATTTAGGGAAAATTTAAAAAGTTGCGTTTTTTTTGTTGTGGCAGATTTTTTAATGTTAGGATCATTAGAGGTTGTTTTTAAGAATACCTCTTTTTGTGGTGGTTTAGAAGATTTCTTTGAGGTTTTTTGAGCTTCCATTACATTACTTTGAGCAGATATCGAAGCACTTTTAGTTGATTCAGTTCTCCCTCCGCCTAAATCGACATTACTAACTTTTGCCTTAGGAACGTACAGTTTATTTATATTAACATTTTCAAACCTTGGCATAGAGTTATTACTACTAATACTCATTGGGTACCGCCTTACAGGTTACTTTTCTTCCATTGTTGCCAGTAGGTCGAGCCACATGGCATCAACTTGTGTATGTTCAATGATTTTTTTGGCTTCAGATATCTCATTCATTGCAAATTCTTGGTTACCCTGAATCAAATAGCACTCAGCTGAAAAAACTCTAGCTCCAATTATCTCCGCATCCATATCAAGAGCTATCGAATAGGCTTGCAAGGCTAAATCGATGTCTTCACATTTTTGTGCGGCAATCCCCATACGAAACCAATAATCCGCATCAGTTGGATCCAATGTAGTTAAGAAGACCAAGAGAGATAAACTCCCTTGAGTTCTATCTTCCTTAAAAGCAGCTTTTGCTATTTCATTGATGGCATCCATCATCTTATCTGAGATTTGGAGCATGTTCTGAAGCTTGACAGTTATTTCTTTAACAGGATCGAAAAGTTCTAATATTTTGGAAGAATTATCTAATTCGGATAGCAGGGTTTCATATTGAGAGCTTTCTATGTACCTTAACCCTTCCCTTTTAATGAACAGAACAGCACTATCAAGAAACTCAGCCAATTTAGGCATTTTAAAATCTTCTTTTAATTCCTCGAAAAGTTTATTTTTCTTCATTTTTACAGAAACTAGTTGTGCTCCCTGCCCCTCTTCAAAAGCAAGACTATCAACATATTCCTTAATGTTTTTTTCTATGACTTCGTCATATTTATCTTTAATCTCTCTTTTGGTTTGAATTAAACCATGCATCATCGCTTGTAGATAGAAATCAACCATTCTAACCCCAATACATAAACATATTATATTTTCTTTATTATATCATAATAAAATGCCGACGGTCAATACTATTGTTTTTCAAAATTCACTACTAATAAAACAGATTGCTTAGAAATTTAAGAATTAATGCTTAACATTAACCAAATTGGCATTATTTAATAAGAATGCAAAAGAACACTTATTAAAACAAAATATTTTAAAAGATTGAGTTACACTTTCAAGCTTATCAACTAGAAGCACACAAATGGGGTTCATCGCAAAAACGAGGTACCTTATTAAATGAAGCCGGAAAAAGATTAGTATTGAATAGTTGAAAAAAGAGAAGCAGACAGCTATTGAATCACTTGCTATCAAAAGGAGATTTCCTGCTTCAATGCTATACCATAGCAATCAGGTTGAGAATGTTGAAGTGAAAAAAGTCGAGTACTTCAGGACTTATCCCGAGCTTGTGAATATTATCTGGATAAGCTAGATCATCTTCGTCAAAGCTCTCCTCGACAAGAGGGGTTTTAAAAGCATTTCAGGAAAAAATTCCATCTCCAATACAAAGCATTTATACCTCATGGCCATGTCTGGTAGCAGTGCAGTTGATCATCAAAGTGCATACAATGCATGGCGGAGCAAATGGCTAAATTTAGGGTTGATTGACTTTCACATATACTCAACATAGCTGAATATGTGAAATCTCGGGTGCGCAAGAGCTCATTTAAAAGTCCCTGTATTACGCTTCACAAGCCGCCCCTTCAGGACTTATATTCAACTATTGCCTACCCATAGTTTGCCCCTATCGGGACTACACAATGGGCTTTACACAATTAGCCCCATTCGGGGCAAAATGCAGGCTACTGTGAATCTTTTATCGATTTGTCAAAAACTTCTTGACCGATGATATTGATAACATCTAGATCTAAAAAACCACTGTTTGCAACTAAAAGGCTGTTAAAATCATTTTTGCCAGCTTGTAGCTTAACTTCACGTAAGTTCAAATTTTTTAGGTCACTGAAATTTGAATTAATTGTACTTATTCGATTTTTTAATTCAGTTGACGCTTTTAATGATGGTGTAATTAAAAATGTACTCATAACCATACCTGCACATATATTAATCACTCCCAAAGTAAGAACGATTCCTCCTCCAGCAATAAGATCCCCCTTATATTTTTCTTGTGAATCAGGTAACCCACTGTTGTTTTTAATTGTATGAATTAACATTTGTGCAGCTGATATTGACGCATATCCGCCAAGTGCTAACACATTTAAACCAGCTAAACCAATAATACTATCACGTATGTCATATAAATTTAGTTTAGATAAAGAGCTTGGCACTAAATATGCTAAATTATTTAAAGTTTCTTGTTCAAGTGATATTTTTTTATTTATTACTTCATCAGATTTATTTTTAAATTTACTTTGTATTGTTGGAAGTGCGTGTTCAGTGTGGTTGCGCTTATTTTCTAACATGCTATCATCACGTGTAGAAAATAGGTTTAGTGGATTCCAGCTACTAGCTGATAAAATACTATTCATTTTTAATCCTTATTGAAAGTTAACAATTAATAATATTAAATTATATACGTTTAAACTTTTAAATGCAAGCTTTTATTTGATACCGTTTATTGTCTCAATAGATTTACGAGGTAAATTTTTGGGGACTTGAATGATCAATTACTTCGAGCTACATTTAATTATTAAATTACAGCATGACTTCATTTGAGTCAAGCAAATTAAATAATAGCCTATTCGGAATGTAAATGATAATTTAGTTTAAAAAAGGTGTGGCTTGGATAAGCGGCAAATTTCTAATACTATGAACGTTCATTATATACGTCTATCAAACCCTTGAACGTGAGCTTTTTGACTCTACAGGTAAGATCATGAAATGAAATTCTTTTTGATTTATTTTTATCCATTTCGGCAATGGCGGTAAACAATTTTCTTTGAGTAGCGTTTATCTTTGCTAATGAGCGCCTTTTAAAAAAATCGGGTAGATTCACAGCAAAATCTTTTGCCGCTCTCTTAACATCTGTTATGGTTTCTTTTGCAAATTCAACTTTTATGCGCGTAATTAAATTCCTAATTTCTTGTGGACTCCACACCTTTTTTGGAAAAGCACTGTGGTAGGCTTTAGACCAAATTTCGTGAATTTTAAGATCAAATTTCTCCATAAGCTCTGGATCAATTCTAGCTTGAAAGCATTGGGTCTTATGAACTTGGTTATACTCTTTTACAACGTTAAACATATGTGTGGATTCGTAAAATCCAAAAGCTTTTCTTAAGAAAAGCTGAAAAAAGGTTAATTCAACACATTTCCAACCCTCTTTATTGTCATACGAGATCAAAACCTTTTTACCAAAAAAACTGCCACCAGTTTTTTTTCCAAGATTTTGACACTCTTTTCCAATCATATTTGATTGTTTCTTAATACAAGTGCTTAGGCTAATCATTCGCTACTCCTTAAATAAACATAATTATAAATATACTTTTCCTATTTTGTCCATTTTAAACCACGTACAGTATAGGGAAAATCGATTTTCACTTCCTTCACATACCTTGCGAAGGAATGACCTTGTAAGCTCAGACATAAACCTTGACAGGGAAAATCTTTGCAGACACAATAGGATTCACCATCTGAACAAAACACACTCTAGATTAAGGTATGAAAAGACATTTTTTCTACATTCTGCTTTCTTTTTCCATTAGCTATTGCCCCTACATCTCCTCAGAATCTTCATCAATAAGCCCCCAGAAACTTCATACGCTTTACAATGCCCTAGACCCCACTTCTGTCACGCAGCATCTTGCATTGTACGAGCTTTATCCTGACACTAAAGAAGGCAAACTTGCTCTTGCCGACGCCTGGAAGCTGCTTACAGGTCGAAATGACAATCTCACTCCCATCTCTGTTCCACTGATCAACGCTCCTATTAATGCCTTAATTGCATTGATCAACCGAAAGCCTAATGATGTGCCGCCCAAATTATCCGAAAATGACCTGGCGGTCATCGACAAAATTGCTTACGGATTGGCCAACAGAAAACTTAAAGGTTATTATGCCACTTCTGAACAAGAAGTTCTTGCTCTAGAATCTAAAGATATCGACCTTGCACGCGGCTTGTTCCTATCTCAATTTGGCACATCAAAGGATGCTTGGCAACAGCTGAAAACCTATGAAGCTTATATCGATTTAATGGCCTTGCAAATCCGTGCACGGATACCCAAAAACGCTTCTTCCGAACAGATCATTGCTGCCATAAATCATTACGTTTTTTATGAAATGGGCTTCCGCTTTCCTCCTCATTCCCTTCTTGCAAAAGGTATCGACCCCTATACTTTTCTTCCTTCAGTTTTAGATTCTCATCAAGGGGTATGCCTTGGCGTCTCTATCCTTTATCTTTCTATCGCCCAAAGGCTCCAACTTCCCCTCGAAATTATCACTCCTCCCGGCCACATCTATATTCGATATAACTCAGGAAGCAAAATTATAAATATTGAAACGACTGCCCGCGGCATTCATATCGACTGCGAAGAATACCTAAGCGTTGATACGATGCAACTTCAGCAACGGCAAATCAAAGAAGTAATCGGCATGGCGCATTTCAATCAGGCTGCCGCCTTTCTCACACAAAAACACCCTGAACAATCTGTCAGCTGCTATGAAAAAGCGCTCATGTATCATCCAGATGACATGCTGACCAAGGAACTCATGGGCTACTGCTGCATTCTTGCTGGGCAAGAGAAACGCGGAAGAAGACTTTTGCAGGAAATAGCAAATTATGCCCCCTATTATGCTGTCAGCGGTGATTCTACTGCCGAAGATTATTTATCCGGAAATGCTGACAAAGATGCCCTAGAAGCCACATTAATGCATGTCGATGAAACACGCGAATCAATCCTGACTAAACAAAAGGCCCTTCAAATTTCCCTGGAACAGTTCCCAAGATTTCGGGCCGGCCTTTTTGCCCTTGCGGCAACTTGGCTGCAGTTACACCGCTTCGGGGAAGCTTTGGAAATCCTCGCAAAATACGAGCAAATGGAACCTAATGACCCCACTGCAGAGTACTATCTTGCCGCTCTTTATGCAGAAAGATACAACTTTCCAAAGGCTTGGATCCACTTGCGCAGAGCTGAAGTGATCACCGCCAATCGTGGTCACTATCCGAAAACCCTTAAAAAACTGCGCCAACAACTACAAAGTCAATCCCCAGATTAAGGAGAGTGGCGCATATGAAAATGCGTAATGTCGAGACAGAGGGCACAAAGAGGGTTCAGGTTTTGTATAATTCACCCTTTAAAAAGCTGGATTGAAGTTTTTTAGCAGCATTAACGCAGAGACGGGGAGTCGCAGAGACGCAGAGAACAGCAATACAAAAACACTCTCCGGCTGGAGACTTTTCTCTTTCTTATTTTTTTATTGTTTTTTGATGCTCTTCTGCGCCTCTGCGACTCCCCGTCTCTGCGTTAAAATTGGCGTACAAATCTAACCTTTTACAACCCGATAGTAAATTTATTTTGTACACTTCCTAGTGAAATTATCCAATTTGATGATGGCAATTTTGTCAGCATCAGGATAAAATAGCCTTTATTCATACCTCTATAATCTGAAGGTTCTGCCATGTCAGCCTACCAAGTCATTGCACGTCGCTACCGCCCACAAACTTTTGCGGAAATTCTCGGTCAAGATGCGATCATTACCACGCTAAAGAACGCGATTCTACGCCATCGGCTTGCACATGCCTATCTTTTTTGCGGATCAAGAGGAACTGGAAAAACATCACTAGCACGCGTATTTGCCAAAGCTTTAAATTGCCAATCTCCAACAGCTGATGGCGAGCCTTGTAATATCTGTTCAACATGTAAGGAAATCACCTCAGGCAATTCTTTAGATGTTTTGGAAATCGACGGCGCATCACACCGCGGGATTGATGACATTCGTCAGATTAACGACACTGTCTCATACTCCACATCATCGGGAAAATTCAAAATCTATATCATCGATGAAGTCCATATGCTTACCAAGGAAGCATTCAATGCCTTACTAAAAACCCTAGAGGAACCACCTCCGCAAGTAAAGTTTTTCTTTGCCACCACAGAACCTCATAAGGTGTTGCCGACAATTTTAAGCCGCTGCCAACGTTTTAATCTCAATCGCATACCTCTGGATATTATCACTCAAAAGTTAAATCGGATCGCTCAAGAACAAAACCGAAATATCAACGAACAAGCCGTAAAAATGATTGCCGTTAAAGCCGAAGGAGCTTTTCGTGATGCTGAATCTCTCTTGGACCAAATTTTTGCTTTTCATGATGGCGACATCAATGCAGAAACTGTCTCGGAAGTGCTTGGGCTAATGCCACAAGATATCCTTTTTGCGCTAGATATTGCCGGCAAAGACAACAACTTGAATGTGGTTTTTGAAGTTGTTGAACAGCTTTATACTCAAGGTAAAGATCTTTCCCACTTCATCGAGATGCTCACTGATCACTTCAGAAGCCTACTACTCATCAAGCTTTCAGGAAAGGATGCTCCCTTCTTAACCCTCTCGCAGCAAGAACGCGAAAAGTATTCTCAGTCAGCCGCTCTCTATACCAGAGAGCAGTGCCTGACGGCGATAGACCTTCTGGTCGAAGCGCAAACTCAAATTCGTTTTAGTCCCTCACCACGTATAGCTCTAGAAGCTTTGCTGTTGCGCATTTTACAGCTGCATCAAAGGATCTCAATCGATTTCCTTGTACGACGACTTCAGGAGCTCGAAAAAGCCGTTGCTAATCAATCCAGTGGCGTACAGACTCCGATTTCCACCCCAGTTCCCGATCCGCTTCCTACTCCTACGTCTTCTCCTTCCACAACGTCTATCTCTATACCGCCTAGTCCAATGCCTTCTCCAAAGGCTATCACTCCTGCATCTCTACCCTATTCAATGACTGAAGATCCGACACCGACATTAGCGGATATTGGCAAAAAGCCCGCGGCAGCAAAAGTTAAACTTGTAACAACCAAACCAGAACCCGCACCTGCACCTCCTCCGGCTTCTCCCCCTGAAATGCTTCCCCCTGCTCTACCACCTGTGCCTATAGAGGTTGTTTATAATTCTGTAATAACTGAAATACACGCTATTCCACCAACAACAACAATTTCTGCTCGAACACCTGAAAATGCGATGAGCACAATAAAAAAACAAAGTCGATATGATACCCTTCTGC
>JACCVN010000637.1 GCA_013698165.1 Parachlamydiaceae bacterium
GTCACGCAATCGTTGTCGGCGGCATCAACAACAGCATGATACCTGAATGGTATAAGAACAATATTAGCAAAGATTAATTCCATCTGCAGCAAGACGCAGCAAGCTACGTAGGCTGCTGCGTCTCGCAGCAGGTAGGATAAGCCTTAATACAGACCAACGCTTACCTTTAAAAACGCCCATTTCTTACAGTGTATTAGGCTTTTCTTTTGCTTACTCCCGCTGCTACATGCGCAGACAGGAGGCTACATGCTCAATCAAATTATCTTTAACTTTCTAAAGAGTTCTGCTAACCTTCTATCTTGCGATGCAACTAAGCTTCAAAACGACAAAGAATCCAAAATGCCTAAAAGTTTAACTTTGATCCTGATATTTTGTTGTCATATCTTTGTAAGGCTACAAGGCATTGAAACATTATCCGTGCCTGTCTCTTATGAAGGGCGTTTTTTACCTGCAGACCCTTATGCAAAGAAATGGCTCTTTGAGATCCACCACCGCAGCAGCCTTAAAAGCGAAAACTTAACTGCTTTCCATGCGGAATCCCCTTCTGCCTTTGAGTTCATTTGGCAACTTAATTTTCAAGGCCATAAGCCGTGGGATAAAGCCCCTTTGTTTTGGATACGCACTGCTGAGGTCAAAGAATTACTTGATCTCCCCTTGAAACAGGACCGTTTTGATTATGCTACGCTAATTCATTCTATCTATGAGGACACTAAATCGTCATGGATTGTGATGCAAAAGCTACTTGTCTACCACTACCTTAAAAGCTATCAAGATCCTGCTAATTATGGTGGCCGCACAACTCTGGAACTTTCACAACTTTCACCAGGCCTCTGGCTTAGTCTTAATGGTCAAAATTTAATCCTTTTAGAAGCTTCTGAAGCAGCGCCGTGGAAAAGATTAAATCCGGGTTTATTGATAGAAGAAAATATCGATCTAAGAGTCGCTCCTCGGGAACAAAGCGCTTTGGACGATCTTCAAGAGTTGATAGCTACATTGTCCCGATTCAGTCAATTGCTTGGGACAACATTGCCAAATGAGCTCTCCTACTCTAAAGCATTTAATGGTTTAAAAGCACAAGGATTGCCTCCCAAGCAGATTTCAACTGCTTTAGATCAGCAACATCCTATTAGATCAAGATTACAAGCTGCCGGCACGCTTTTAAAAACATTGCCGGGAAAGCTGACTGAGGGGGAATGGTATTCCTTGCACGCCCTTCAAATAAAAGTTTATGACCCTGCTACCAACGACCTGCAACCTATAAGCAATTTTACACTTTACTCAGACGAGGTATTTCATCGATTGCGAGAGCTCTATACTTCTCTAAAGCACACCGCAGAGCAAAAAGACGATCAAGATAAGGCTGCTCACTCCAAAGTGACCAACGAATTAATGCAGCTATTAGCAGACAACTACAAAACAATAGAGAATAAAGCCTATAAGCAAGCTGCAGGCAAGCAGCTCATCTATCCTTCTGAAAACCAGCTTGCCGCAGAGACTCTTTACAGCAATTTCCCTTTCATTATGGTCTGTATAGGCGGTTATGCCCTTGCGCTTATTGCCTTGATCTTAGGATACTCGTTGAATAACAAAGGTGTGACAACTGTTGGGGCATCCTTTCTAATGCTCTCTTTTTTTCTTCACGGATTTTTGTTAGCCATACGCAGCTATATCCTGGGACGCCCCCCAGTTTCAAACATGTTTGAAACACTCCTATATGTGCCTTGGATTGCTGTATTGACAGGCTTGCTTCTTTGGACAAAATATCGACACACGCTTCTGATGGCGGCCGGAGCTACCGTCTCGTTGGCACTTCTTGTTCTGCTCCAAATTACGCATATCGACTCCTCATTCACAAATGTACAAGCAGTATTAGACTCGCAATATTGGCTGATCATCCATGTTCTTTTAGTCGTCGGCAGCTATGGCATTTTTATCCTTGGAGGCGTTCTTGGACACTATTATCTTGGAGGATTAGCTTGGCATGGAAAAGAAACTAAAAACCTAAAATTTGTCAGCCAATTTATTTTGCAATCTATGTATTTAGGAGTCGCTCTACTCGTACCAGGCACTCTACTTGGTGGTGTGTGGGCGGCAGAAAGCTGGGGACGTTTCTGGGACTGGGACCCTAAGGAATCCTGGGCATTTATCTCAATATGCGTCTACTTGATTTGGATCCATGCCTACCGCTTTAATAAAATTAGTCACTTTGGGCTTGCCATTGGCTCGGTGATAGGATTACTTACGATAAGCTTCACCTGGTATGGGGTAAACTATGTACTCGGCACCGGCCTGCATAGTTATGGTTTTGGTCATGGTGGTGAAGGGTATTATTACCTTTATTTAATTGCTGAGATTCTTTTTCTGAACCTGGTCAGTCTGCGTTGGACCATTGCATGTGAGGACCGACAGTAACAAAATGGTTGCTAAAATATGTTACATTTGATAAACATTTAAATGTAGAGGTTTATCTATTTTAATCGCAAACTTAATTAGACGGCGAAACAATGAAACATATCAAAAGTGAAAGACTTAAAAAGCTTGAATCTGAACTTTCAGATCTAGAGCAGTGGCTTAAATTAGGTCTTGTTCCTAAGAAAGACATTGAAAAGCACAAAGAAGAGATTATCAATATCAAAGGTAAAATCGAAGAGGAAAAGGAACGCTTGCTATTCCTCAAAGAAAGCGGTGAAGCTGAAGAATACATCACTCCTAAGCGCCCACCACCACGTGCGGGATACACTGAGATGCCTACAATTCCAGATATTGACATGAACGAAACCTCTGCAACAATTGGCGACACAGGGTTTGAAATCGACACCGAAGCTGAAGGAGACAGTTCTATCATCGACGAACGCGATGATCAGGATGAAGAAACCACTACTGGAAGCGGCGACGAAGATGAAGAAGATGAATCCTATTTCAGCGATAAAAACCGATGGAAACGGGGTGGCATCATCGATCCGGATGCCGATGAGTGGTAAGTAAGTGTATAGACACTTTGGCAAACGGCGTTAGTCTCTATTTCCATATTCCCTTTTGCACAAAAAAATGCGATTATTGTCACTTTTATGTCCTCCCTGATAAGGCTCCTTTAAAAGAGTCTTTCATGGTTGGACTGGAAAAGGAGTGGCTATTTCAGCTGCCTCATCTTTTGGATAAAAAAGTAGCAAGTATTTATTTTGGAGGGGGCACTCCTTATCTTTTAGGGGCATCTGCCATAGGTCAAATTTTAGATTGGGTCAAAAGATCTTTATCTTTTGTTGAAGAAGAGATCGAGATCACCTTAGAAGCAAATCCTGAAAATGTTGATTTTGATTCCATGTGCGCTTATCGCAACGCTGGCATCAATCGTATAAGCATTGGCGTACAATCTCTAGACAACACACTTCTCCACTCCCTTGGGCGTCTGCACAGCGCCAACAAAAGCCTTGAAGCAATCGATATCGCTAAAAGAGCAGGCATCAACAATATTTCTATTGATCTGATGTACGATCTGCCTCGACAAACCCTTGACACGTGGCAGAAAAGCTTGCAGCAGATAAAAACTTTACCGATCACCCACTTATCACTATATAATTTAACGATTGAACCCCATACAGTATTTTTTAAATACCGAAATTCTCTTGCACCTTTGATCCCCGACGAAGAAACAAGTTTAGAAATGTATCAGATGGCGGTCACCGAATTGCAATCCGCAGGCTTGCAACAATATGAAATTTCAGCTTTCAGCAAAGAGAATCACTTTGCAAGGCACAATACCGGCTACTGGACAGGACGCCAGTTTTTAGGTTTTGGTCCCTCCGCCTTCAGTTTTTGGGAGGGAAGGCGTTTTCGGAATATTGCTAATCTTTCCAAATATCTCTCTAGGCTTCACGAAGGGTCAACACCCATCGACTTCGAGGAAAAGCTTGAGCCCGATGCGCAGCAAAGGGAATTACTGACTATTGGCCTAAGAATACTCGAGGGTGTTGACCTCCACGAACTTCAAAAATCACGCTCCTTGGGCCATGAAACTTTGGCCAGTTTGAACAAATTAGTTTCCGATGGTTACTTATCTTCAAAAGGTAAATGTGTCAAACTTACCCCCAAGGGGATTCTTTTCTACGACAATGTAGCCTCTGATCTAATTTAATTATCATTCAGGTTTCTATGTACTCAATCGAAATGGCACCTTTCCTCGCATATTCAATCTACTCTAGAAAGTTGCAGCCTATCTTTTCCCCAAAAAGATTGTCACATTGAGGATAGCTTAAAGAGGAAGCTGAATTACTATTAAATTACCTGTAAATTCACTTAGTAGCTTTATTGTTAATAGAGAAAATGTTCCAGCCAATCGCAGAAAGGAGTTTCTGCGACGCTAAAACTTATTGATGTCATCAATCAGAGCGCGAACTAGCCCGAAATCGCGATGAGTATGATGAAAAGCTATACGCGGAAGCTCCAGCGCATCTTCTTCAGCCTCATAAGTCGGCACTACCGCAATTTCTCCATCGACCAATAAATTCCTATACTTATTAGTCAAAATCTCTAATTGCTCTTTATTTAGAGGGGTGTTTAAACGGATCACCAACATATCCTTAACATATCTGCTTGAATGATAACGCTTATAAAATTGCTGAATATGCTCTACAGCATCTTCAGGCCCCTTAGCAATATAGTACAAATGCTTATCCTCTACGCTTATCCACCCATTATCAAGAAGCTGTTTTAATACATATTCCTGCCAATGTTTCCAGTATCCACCCCCTTCACCCTCGACCAAAACAACCGGAATAATGCTCGACTTGCCTGTCTGCTGCAATGTTAAGACCTCAAAGAGCTCATCCAATGTCCCAAAACCACCAGGAAATGCCGCCAGAGCATTAGAATTGCTCATAAACATTAACTTGCGAGTAAAAAAGTATCGAAAGCTGATCAACCGTACATCGCCGGCAATAAATGAGTTTGTGGGTATCTCAAAAGGCAAACGAATCGACAGCCCAAAGTTCAAACCAGGCTCAGGCCCCTCTAGACCAGCCTTCATAATCCCATTGGCCGCTCCGGTGATACACATCCAACCGCATTTAGCCATTCCGGCACTAAATTTTTGGGCAGCAATATAATCCAGATGTGTTTCAGGAGTCCTTGCGGAACCAAAAATACTCACACAGTGAGCTTCTTTATGACGATTAAAAACACGATACGCATAGCGCATCTCTTTCAATGCCCGGGACATAAGCTTCAACTGGCCCATGTCATGGCCTTCTTGGACCATCTTTAGACTATTTTGAATCATTTGTGAAATCAATTCATTTGAAAATGAATCGGGATCGCCCCCGCAAGTCTTTATTAAATTTTGAATTTGATCGACAATAATCGGATCGTGGACATCGATAGAGTTTGGCATTGCAAGCTTTTCCTTATGATTGTAGGCCTTTTTCAACTTTCTAGTAGTAATGGCGGGAGCTTTCGTGCAGTCTAAAAGCCAAAGTTATTATTGCCCGCCTCCTAAAACTTTACTGTGTGCTATTTTACAGAGAAAACCCATTGAATGAAATTTGAAAATGGGATAAACTTGGTTTTGCCCATTTTTGGGGCGTTAGCTCAGTTGGTAGAGCGCAACAATGGCATTGTTGAGGTCAACGGTTCGATCCCGTTACGCTCCAGTTTCCCTTACAAATGAAGGTTGATCAGCCGGGTCAAAACCTATTGGTGGCATGACAAAAAGAAGCGATACTTCATTAAGATTGCCGGCAATTGGCGAAGCTACGAGTTCATAAGCATAATCTCCCTCTTCCAGATCTCCAACACTAACTACCTCAGCCACCTGCAATCCTGGCGGAAAAACTCCATCCATGCCTGTTGTAATTAATATATCTCGCTCCTTCAACAACGGAATGCCTTTTCCTGGATCCTTACTCCCATAAGGGATCCCATTGCGCAAGTCCCTAGCAGGGCCTTCATCATCTGTAAAATCATAATTGAACCCGACACCTTTAATAAGCTCTCCATTAGATCGCCAAAGGGGTAGACTGCTTCCATGCAGCTCTCCTTTAGCAAGCATATGGCACTCTTGACCTTGCAAAAGCACCTTTTTTAATGCCTTAAATTGCTGTAAAAGTTGTTTCTTTTGCGATTCGTTAATTGTTGAATTTTCAACATTTGAAAGATAATTCATCAAATCATCAAGGCATTTGGAAAATCTTTGATGCTGAGGATCTCCACGAGTCGCCCTGACCGCCAGAGAAAGCCCGGAGTCGGTGATTAATCGCACTCGAGACTGTTTTTTGCCCACATAGTCGACAACTCCAATCAATGCAGATCCAGCTAAAACAGGACTATTTTTCGCAATAATTTCATGTCCCAGTTCTATATTTAATTCACGACCACGATTGATCCAGAGAGAACTATTCCATGTTGTCGGAGCGCGGTAAATAACTTCTGCAGGTACAGCCTCAAGCTTAGAATATTGCAACGATTTCAAATTTTTCCGGTATCGGGCAATTGCCTGTCCATTTGGAGCTCCCTCCAAAAGATTATTGATGGGAGTCACCTCATCAATCAATTGATAGGCTTTTTCAATCTCTTTTTTAAGAAGTTGATTTTCAAGCTTTAGATGCTGGAATTCTGCTCGGGAAATAGGGTCGAGTTCATCTTTATTACGCCCTGACACCACAGATTTTGCTTTATCAATCTTTTTCCAAAAAGGGGCTGAAAGTTGCACTGCCATATCGCGCATTTTTTCACTGGAAATTTTTGGAATATTTAATATCAATACCAATGTGACAAAAATTATCAGTAAAGGCAGAAATTTTTTTCTTTTCATATCGTTGAGTTCAATATTGCTGCTATTGCATTGGAGACATAATCGATATTGTTGCTATTTAAACCAGCCACATTAATACGTCCATCATTTGTCATGAAAATTGAATATTGTTGACGCAAAGCCAGCACTTGCTGTGGTGTAAGTCCGCTAAAAGAGAACATCCCTTTTTGATTGCTCAGAAAACTGAAATCTAAATTTTTCGATACCGCCACAAGTCCGCTCATTAACGCTTCACGCATTACGCTCACTCGCTGTTGCATGACCGAAAGTTCCTCTTGCCATTGACTTCGGAGGGTTTCGGAACCAAGGATCATTGCGACAATTCTAGCCCCTTGCAGAGGGGCCATCGAATAACTCCCCCGAATAATCTGTTTGACTTGACTGGCTATATTAATAAGGCTTTGCTCTGCTTGTGCAGTAACCGCCAAAAGCCCTATACGTTCTCCATAAAGTCCCATATTTTTTGAAAACGAATAGGATACGAGCATCTCGTGTCCTTCCCTGCGAAAAAGCCTTACAGCCTTGGCATCAGTTTCGAAATCAATGCCAAATCCCTGGTAGGCAAAATCAAAAAATGGAATGATCTCATGTTTTTTGAGAAGACGTGAGATTTCCAACCATTGCCCATCTGAAAAATCCATGCCCGAAGGATTATGACAGCAGGCATGCAACACCATCGATGAACCTTTTGGCATGGCTTCAATGCTTTGGCAAATTTCCGGAAATTTTAAACTATGTGTCTCTGCATCGTAGTAAGGGTACTCTTGTACTTTGAGCCCTGCATTAGTAAATATCTTAGAATGATTTGCCCATGTTGGCTGCGGAATATAAATGGGTCCGCCAACATTAATCGCTAAAAACTCTGCTCCTAAACGCAAAGCACCCGTCCCACCAATTGCCTGAGCGCCATAAAGGTAGGTCGGCCCCTGTTCTTCTCCAAAAATAATTTTGAGAGCCTTTTGGATGTAATCAGGTAATCCGTCTAACGGAGGATAATTTTTATCAAGCTTTGCCTGAAGAATTTGTTTCTCAGACTCCCTGACCGCTTCAAGAACCTTTAATTTGCCAAATTCATCCATGTATACACCAACACCCAAATTGACTTTATTTGGGTTAGTGTCTGCAGCAAAAAGAGTATTTAATGAAAATATGGGATCGTTAGGAAGTAGTGTGATTTTTTCAAAGTATGTCATATTTCTCTCCGATGTAAAATGTCCAGTTTATTCTACCAAGGACAAAAAATATAGTAATTTCCACAGAATAGACGTGGACAGACATGGACGAAAATGAACACATATGGAGGAATACGGACTAGTACACTGTCAAATATAAATTTACTTTTATTTTTAAAATCATTACACTTCCTGACATACAATAGGAGAGTGAAATGGGACGAAAAATAAAATATATAGTGCGACTTAGTTCTGATGAAAGAAAAATGCTCTTTGAGCTAATTAAAAAGGGCAGGGCTAATAAAGAAAAGCTAAATCGTGCTCGAATTCTACTTAAAGCTGATTGTGGTGAAGAAGGTGAAAACTGGGAAGATGATAAAATTGCAGAGTCTCTTTATGTATCTACAAAAACTGTTTTTAACACTCGACAATCATTAGTAGAAGAAGGATTAGATAAAACCTTAGATAGAATTCAAATACAAAAAAAACGAAATCGAATTGTTCAAGGAGAAGAGGAAGCATATCTTGTAGCTCTTGCTTGTGGAGATCCACCTAAAGGACATTGTAGATGGACCTTACGTTTATTATCAGCTAAAATGGTGGAACTTGAATATGTTGATTCAATTTCATACGAGACTGTTAGAGATGCTTTAAAAAAAACGAACTTAAGCCTTGGCAAAAAAAGGAATGGTGCATCCCTCCACGAATGAATGCGGAGTTCGTTTGCCAAATGGAAGAAGTTTTAGACATTTATAAACGTCTATACGACCCTAAACGGCCTATAGTATGCGTGGATGAATCAAGTAAACAACTAACAAAAGAAGTTAGAAAATCTTTACCAGCATGTCTCGGACAGGTTCTTAAATATGATACAGAGTATGAGCGTAATGGAACAGCGAGTATTTTTATGGCATTTGAACCACTGCAAGGACAGCGTTTTACAAAAATAACGGAGCGACGAACCCAAGTAGATTGGGCAATATTCATTAAGGATTTAGTAGATAATTGCTACAGTGAAGCTGAACAAATTATATTTGTAATGGACAACTTGAATACTCACCATAAATCTTCTTTATATGAGGCCTTTGAACCTGCTGAAGCAAAGAGAATTGCGGATAGATTTGAAATCCACTATACACCAAAACACGGAAGTTGGTTAAACATGGCTGAGATAGAACTTAGCCACTTAAATCGACAATGTTTAGATCGAAGAATTGGAGAAAGATCTGAAATGGCCGCGGAGGTGGAGGCTTGGACCAATGAAAGAAATATCAAAAAGATAATCGCAGACTGGCAATTCACTACTACGGATGCAAGAATCAAATTACGAAGATTATATCCGCAAATTTAGGTTTGACAGTGTACTAG
>JACCVN010000058.1 GCA_013698165.1 Parachlamydiaceae bacterium
CCGCTACAGTATTGCTCGTTAATTCATTTGAAATAGTCATTCTCTTTTCGATGGCTGGTGCCAATGAAAATAATGATACAGTAAAAGGGACCTCTCTCAACATTGTTGAAAATAGCCCTGAAACTCCCATAGATCTTTTTATGATCTGATATTTTAATGCTTTGCCATTCATTTGACGATTAATCATAAGTGCCTCACCTGTTGCTATAACTGGTGTTGAAGCTACTCCTGCTAGAATGGATGAATACAACGATCCAATTCTATTTTTTTTTAAAAACCCGTTGACGACATAAGTCACTGCAAAAGCACTAGCCTCTGTCAAACATATTGCCGTATAACCTTGATAAAGGCCTTTTACACGCGCGATCATTCTTCCTGCGGGAAAGGCCATTTCATTAGCCATTAGTCGATTTTTAATAGTGCAAAGAGGATGACGACGACATTGGCTGCAATACTGCCTGTAACAGCCAAAAATTTTTGAGCTCTTCCCAGCCATCTGTTCTCTTTAAAAACTTTTGCGAGAATCCCATCTTCAAATGAGGATGTCGTAAACGAGAATCAGAATAGAACACCCGGAGACACATTGAATAGATATTCTAGGAAATGAGACAAAACAATATCTTTAAAGCAAAATACAGAGAGATTTAAGTTTTATTTCTAATTTCTCTCTTTATATTGGCAATTTAAACGACAAATGATATGAGTCATTTAAAATGCAGTGAAAGGTCTGAGAATGTTTAATCATATAAGCAATCATTTTGTTCAATGATTAGTGATAGTAGCTTCAGCAACAGCTTTTCTTCTAAACCCATCCTTTGATTTGCTTGGATTGGAAAATTATTCATCTAAACAAAAGGAACAGAATATGAAACAAACCTTTGCGGAAAAGATTTTTCGTAAAACGCCACAGCAAATCCGACAAGATCTACAGGACGGAAGAAGTGACGATTTATCACGTCGGCGAATGATTGTTGCATTGGCATTTCTAGGCATTGCCAGCATGATAGTCGTATCGCCCAAATGGGTATCATTCAACACCTTCCCGATTTACCAGGAAAAATTTTTAATTCTGACCAAGTCAATTCGTCAGACCAAGCATACAAGTTTGGAGTACCAGATGGAACATTTGTCATAGTCAGTTTAGCCGTAACAGTTGTGCTAGCTGCATTTGGTGGAATTGATCGCGCAGAGGTTCAACCATGGATACCGTTGATATTCACAGCAAAAGATGATAATTAAAAAGATTTAAGAGAGAGGAAGAATTATGGATAAGAACAAGAGTCGCAGTGAAAAAAGCACCACTCATCTAACAAAAAAAGAAGGAGAAATCTCATTTCCCCTTAATCGCACGGTTTTGCTAGTTATTGATCCAGTTAATGACTTCCTCTCTGAAGGCGGGGCTGGATGGGAAATGACTAAAGGCACCGTAAAAATGAATGATGTGATTGGCAACTTAAAACGCGTCATCGCAAGCGCTCGCGAACATGGCATTCCTGTCTTATTTGGTCCTATGGCATATACGGAAGAGGATTACGCAGACGAGCAGCTGCAGCGGCGCAGTGGAATCAATCGCTTGATGTTCGAGAAAAAAATGTTCTTAGCAGGTAGTTGGGGAGCAGATTTTCATCCTGAATTGCAACCACAAGAAAATGATATTGTACTAATGCCGCATAAGGGAGTTGATGTTTTTGAAACTGACCTTCCAGACTATCTACAGAGAATGGATATTACTCATCTAGTAATAGCGGGAATGACGGCGAACCTATGTTGCGAGTCTACTGGAAGACATGCTATGGAACACGGTTTCGATGTTACTTTTATCTCTGATGCCATTGGAGCAGCAGGCATTCTGGCCTATGAGGCATCCATTCGTATTAACTACCCACTAATTGCCAATGCAGTCATGACTGTTGATAAGTTTCTGGCTGCTTTGACGACTTCGACTGTAGGTGATAATGTTGTACAGCCGGGAGATACTGTTCATGGTTCCGATGGCGGAGAGATTGGCAAAGTTGAAAAGGTTGTTGAAGTAACAGAAGAAACGGACAGTTACTTATTAGTTCCAAGAGGGCTGATCTTTCAAACAGACACTTATATTCCCTTAGATACAGTTGTCAAGCGTGCCGGCAAGGATGTGTTTATTAACATCCCAAAAATGATTGTAGGAGAAATGCCTTGGGACAAGCCACCTCCAAATCGAAAAGAGAAATATGGTCCTCGTTCTGTAGAGGTGGGCAAGCTATATGGCTCACGCTCTCCATCAAGTTCTGAACAATAAGGACTACATAAGCG
>JACCVN010000291.1 GCA_013698165.1 Parachlamydiaceae bacterium
TTTTTGAAGACTACACAAACCGCCCCTGCGGGACTTACGTATTGTATTATCCCTACCCATAGTTTGCCTCATTCGAGGCTACACTATGGGCTCTACACAAATTGCCTCATTCGAGGCTTGAAATACCACTACAGAGCTATGCGAGACGCAGCAGGCTACATCCGCGGTCTACAGTCAATAATGCACTTTATCTTTTTGGCCGGCAAACTCTTTCCACACTTCTACAGCTTCAGGGCGCATATGCTCGCTCATGCCTATGCGTCTTTTTTTTGGATCTTTGCGGATTTCATCTAAAATGTCGACATCGGCAAAATCGCCATATTTAAGTGCATCTTGGGTAGTGGCTGCATAATAGATATGGTCGAGGTGTGCCCAATAGGCTGTCGCAAGGCACATGGGGCAACACTCCGCGCTTGTATACATCACACAACCTTTAAGGTGGGGAGAGCCTAGTTTTTTACTTGCTTCGCGGATCGCTTGCATTTCTGCGTGCCATGTCGGATCTTTAGTAGTAATCACTTGGTTATAGCCTTCGGATATGATTTTGCCATCTTTAACGATGACAGCTCCAAAAACGCCTCCTGTTTTATCATCAAGTGATGCTTTGCGGCTGAGCTGAATTGCACGTTTCATGAATTCTGGATTAAAATTCTGTTCCATAACTTTCCTCCTGCTTAATGATGCCGGTTGTTACACGAATGCCCGACTTTAGGATTTAAAAAAAATCTTAATGCGAATCTGTTGTAAAAATGGGGTTAATGACTTATAAAGTCAAGATCTAGAACTCTTAAACTTATATGCGCCGTGGAGACAAGAATGTTTAACAATCGAAAATGCCTCATTTCATTCCTGCATGGCATACTATATTTATTCGTTGCACTCGATGGGACTCTCGAATCACGTGAGTTTGCTTTTAAACGTGAATTCGAAGATACTCCTCCGGCATTTGAAAAATTCTATGTTGATAACAGTCAATTGCTCTCAACGCCTTTTGGCACTTTCATCAAGCATGCTGATGGACGAGAAGAACCTGTAAGAGCACTCATGAATGACTGCTATGGAACTTACGTAATGAAAGTCAAAACTCAATGCCCGCTATGCGGTCAATGCTATTCCGGAAAAAAGCCACCCGAAGATATGTGCTGCCCCCTTTACGACAAAGAAATGTTCCCGGGAATCTGGATGTCACCCTAACTCAACTTTAGTTTTTTCAAAGGACAAATTAATTTGTACTAGGCAGCTACTTTTTATCATTGTCATCGTTGTCCTTTGGAAAGTAAACCGAAAGCAATGCCGTCACTGTTATTGAACACACTACGAAAGCCAGCGTTATTGCAATGGGAACTTTAAACCAAGGGGCAATCAGCATCTTCATCCCTACAAAAGCAAGTATTGACCCAAGGGCATAATGTAGGTAGTGAAGCAACTTTAAGAAGGCAGACAAAGCAAAAAATAGGGATCGCAATCCGAGAATCGCAAAGATATTGGAAGTATAGACAATAAAGGGGTCCAAGGTAATTGCAAGTATTGCCGGAATTGAATCGATAGCAAAAACAATGTCTGCGGTCTCAACAGCAAGTAATACGACAAACAACGGTGTGGCATGCCAACGATTTGCCTCAAAGACAAAAAAGCGATCTTTTCGGTAGTCAGAAGTCATCGGTAGAAAATTTTTAAGAAATTGCAATAGACGATTATTCTCGAGAGAAATGTTCTTTTCCTTTTGAAAAAACATCTGCACACCCATAACGACAAGAAAAACGCCGAAAATATAGAAAATCCAATGAAAGTGCGACACCAGAGCAATTCCACCGAAAATGAAAATGGCCCGCATGACAATTGCTCCTAAAACACCCCAAAAGAGAACTCGATGCAACTGCTCTTCCGGTGTTTTGAAATGCTCAAAAATTAACAGAAAAATAAATAGATTATCTAAACTCAGGCTTTCCTCAATTAGGTATCCGGTCAGAAATTCTAATGCTGCCTGCGGTCCATGAGTAAAATAGATTAAGATATTAAATGCGAAAGCCAGCCCGATCCAAAAACTGCTCCAAATGAGAGCTTGCTTAATTCCCATCTTTGGTTTTTTATGTGCAAAGAGGTCTAAAAGAATCATCGAAATTATAAAAACATTAAATAAGACCCAAGACATGCAAATTCTCCTGTATTGACTGACTGTATTCCAAAGATTGATTTTTGTTAGTGCAGACAGTTAAAATCTAAAATGAACATAGGCAGCAAATGTCGCAAGAGAAAAAAATGAATTTCAAGGAATAACTATGTGCAAATCTGAAATACACCAAAAAAATAGCCACCCGAACGACGACTCCGAAATTTTGGCGAAGGATGAGCTGTTTTCAAAATCTCTTCTTTGGAAATTACAAAAAGAGGCTTATGATCAATATGGGATGCAGGCATGGACAGAAAAAGGAGTTCCCTTCTATCTGACAAGCAATCCTCATACAGCACGTGAATATGTAAATATGGCTATTAGCTACCTTCAAGATTGCATGAGAGAAGGTTCCAGGACTTGCATAGACACTTCTGCTCCGATTTACATTTTTGATTTAGGCGCAGGCAGCGGTCGATTTGCCTTTTTATTTCTTAAGCAGTTTATCGCCGCTTTAGATCAATTAGCCATGCATAACTTAAAAATCTGCTATGTCATCACAGATTTTGTACAAAGCAATCTAGACTTTTGCGCTGCCCATCCTCAAATGCAGCCTTATATCCAAAAAGGGATCCTTGACTTTGCACTTTACGATCATTCCCAAACTGAAAATCCTATAGAGCTTATCATCCACAAAATAACGTTGAAGAGTCCTCTCAAAAATCCGGCCATCTTAATCGCTAATTATTTTTTCGACACTATTCCTCAAGATCTCTTTAAAGTCGTCGATGGAACGCTGCAATCGGGAAAAATTACGCTGAGAATCCCAAAAGAGGTTCGGAAAGATTCTAAGAGCGACATCGATCCTGCATGGATCAATCACTTGTCGGCAAGCTACAATTATACCCCTTATAGCCCTAACGATTTTTACCGTAATAGCGTTATAGACATTGTTTTAAACCTATACTGCCAAAAATTTGAAGGTGTGCCCTTTCTCTTTCCTACAGGGGCATGTCAGACGATTGAATACTTCCGAACACTTACCAACAATCGGTTCCTACTATTAGCCGGCGATCAGGGAGTGTGTACAGAACAGCAGGTGAGGGAATGGGGAGAGCCGCATATAGCACGCCATGGAAGCTTTTCTATTGCAGTAAGCTATCATGCCCTTAAAAGCTATTTTGAGAATGCCGAAGGTGTGGGGCTATTAACGACTCAACCCGATCCCCTTTTTGTGATATTTACAGGAGTTGCAGGAGGTAAAAATGAAGATTATCCTCATCTGCTCAGGGCATTTCAAAACGAATTCGAGGCCTTCGAACCGAGCGATTATTGGAAAATTGTTGGAGCAGTTGAAATGGAATGCCCCAAGCCTTCACTACAGCATCTTTTAGCGCTGATAAAATTAGGAAATTGGGATCCGGTAAACTTTAATACATTTTTTGAGCCAATAAGAAGTCAAATCCCTCTTTCATCGCCAATTTTGCAAAGGCAAGTT
>JACCVN010000078.1 GCA_013698165.1 Parachlamydiaceae bacterium
TGGCTCATCGCGCAAATGAGTACTTCCTAGAGGGAAGGACCTAAACGGCCTAGTTTATGATAGTTGAAAAAAGAGAAGCAGACATGTATTAAAACTCTTGAATCAAAAGGAGGTTTAATATGTCTGCTTCTCTGCTATATCATACGAATCAAATCACAGATGTTCAAGTAAAAAATGTAGAGTATTTCCATGAAATAATTGTATTCCATGTGCTTTATGAGCCGAGCAAAGCTCCATGTCCTTGCTGCGGATGGAATGAGAGCACCTCTAAGGGTGTGAAAAGACGAAAGTTAAGGATGGCACCCTTAGGTAATAAAGCAGCGTTTCTATTAGTAGAAATCCACCGCTTAAAATGTGTTAACTGTAGCTTTATTTGGTGGCCGACCTTGCCATTTGCCAGAATAAAAAAGAGGCATACAGTATCATTTGAGCTATATGTTATAGAGCTCATGAGGTTTGCCACGATAGAGCATGTTGCCAAATTTTTGGGAGTCTCATGGAGCCTTGTGAAGAAGATACACAAAGTTTATCTGCAAAGAGAATATAAAGATCCTGACCTAAAATCGATTCAGTACCTAGGTGTAGATGAGTTTAGCATTAGTAAGGGACATGAATATATGACAATTTTTATCAACCTTGAGACCGGAGAAATCATTCATGCCGTAGAGGGAAAAAGTATAGAGAGTGTGACTCCATTCATTCTACAGCTAAAGGAGAAGGCAATCCAGCTCAAAGCTATAGCAATGGATATGAATGCAGCATACGCTTCAGCAACTAAAAAGCATTTAACCAATGTGGATGTTGTATTTGATCGCTTTCACATTGTAGCACTATTGAATACGGCAATAGATGAAATTCGTAGAGATCAGCAGGCTAAATGTAATGCAGTTGGTTTGAAGGCAATCAAGGGCATGAGATTTCTACTCCTAAGCAATTATGAGAAACTTAATCCGAAAAAGCAAAGCAGCTTGGCATGCCTGCTAGAAGTCAATAAACCTATAGCTTTGGCTCATGCTATGAAGGAACAAATTCGCTTATTTTGGACGAAGCCAAGCGTGAAGGAGGGGGCCCAATTCCTTTGTTGGTGGATTATGGATGCTGTTGAATCTGGGATAAGAGAGCTTGAGAAGACAGGAAGAACGCTCCTAAGGCATGGAAATGACATATTAAACTACTTCAAACATAGGATAACCAATGGCAAGACTGAAGGAATCAACAACAAAATCAAAACAATGAAGCGACAAGCCTATGGATTTAGAGATATAGATTACTTCAAATTGAGGTTATATAGTTTACATAAAACGGGGTACTCATTTGCGCGATGAGCCGGAATTAATCGCATAGCTTTTTTCGCACCAACTTAATTCATGTGATGCCAGAGAATCATTCTTAAAAGCATTAATAACTGCTCGATTAAACAGATCATCGATTGTTTTACTGCCTTGCCTTGGTTCGAGGAGAGAAGGGATATCTGTTATAAGTATAGCAATCACTTTTTCTTTAATAGTTTTATAGGTGTCGGAATGAAGTGAGCCTACGACTTATTAGCCAATTTTTGAGCCAATTCTTTTTGTTCTCCCTGATTAAACCAATTTACAATACGTTGAAATAGATTAAATTTGCTGTAATCATATGTGACAACCCTGCCTTCCCAATTTTTAAAACCCAATATCCTATTCTTTTCATAAGCACGATGTATCACATTCAGGTTTTTTTCTAATTGATCCAATTTGTTTAAATATCTACTTGAGTCGACACTCATTGATCACCTCAAATTAATAGCATAAACTTTAAAATCTATGTACGTTTTGATCAATTGATAGACAAAAAAAATCTTAAACTCGTTTTAGAGCAGTGAAGCTCCTATATTCAGTCAATTGTTTTGATATAAACTACTTTTATTATAGCGCATAAATTCTTTTTGAGAATCCTTATAGTTATTGAATATAATATAAGGGATAAAAACGAGATCAGGCGCAATAATACTAGCACTCTACAATATGCATAGATTTCTAGTGATTTTGTTTCGATTCGACTTACTCATGAATATTATTACTTGACTTTCAAAGTTGAGAAAAATATTATAACTCTTTAGCATGTTACTTCATAAAAATTATGCCCATCAACGCTTTACCTAAGAAAACTAATAATTTTTATCAGTCCAGCGGATTGATGACTAATAGAAGCCTAAAATAAAGTCGTTATTGCCTTTGACCTTTACGTCCTTTATCGTAAATCTACGTTTTTTACTGGCAGCAGAAGCTCAATTATCTTAGTATCACTATTTCGGGTGAAAATTTGATTTTACATATTTGGTGCTATGCGGCGTTTTATTCCTTTTCTGATTATCTTTGCAGTTTTGGCGGGACTTTTAGGATATTTCAACTTTTCCAGAGCTCCTAAAGAGCGGAACGAATTGCTACTCTATGGAAATGTGGATGTACGCCAAGTCGAGCTCGGGTTTCGTGTCAATGGCCGTTTAGAGAAAATGTTTTTTGAAGAAGGCGAATTTGTCGCTGCCGGAAAACATATGGCCTCCCTCAACATAGATCCTTATAAAGACCTTCAACGTCAAGCAGAAGCCTCTCTCGCCCTAAACAAAGCTTCATTACAAAATGCTGAGAGATTGCTGAAAAGGCGTAGAGAACTTACCAGAGATGGCGGAGTTTCACAAGAAGACCTAGATAACGCTTTGACGACTTTAGAAACCCAAAATGCAAGCGTTCTTTCTGCTATAGCAGCTCTGGGAGTTACTAAAACAAATCTGGAAGATACACGGCTTTTCGCCCCCAATGACGGAACGATACTGACACGTATCCGCGAGCCGGGAGCTGTTGTGGAAAAGGGAAATCCTGTCTATACACTCTCCTTAACAGACCCTATATGGGTAAGGGCTTATGTCACCGAACCGGACCTGGGGTTGATTTATCCGGACATGCCTGCAGAAATCTTTACAGATACACCTGGAGCTCCCACTTACCATGGCCATATAGGGTTCATATCACCAGTTTCGGAGTTTACACCAAAATTTGTCGAGACCACCCAGCTGCGCACAGACTTGGTCTATCGCTTAAGAATCATCGTCGACAATCCTGATAATCGCCTAAAACAAGGGATGCCGGTGACAGTAAGACTCCAGC
>JACCVN010000103.1 GCA_013698165.1 Parachlamydiaceae bacterium
GATCTGAGAGGATTGAATCGCGCCCTCTCCCATCGTTCATGCGTTCACCTTTGCCAAGTAATAAATATTTTTCTACCTGTAATTTCTGAATATTCGAAACACAAGAAGGTGCATCCACAAGCTTTGAGCGCAACGCGGACAGATCTCCTTCAGGGACTTCCGGGAGATTGCGATAGAGATAATCTGAAATCAACAAGCCTAAAATTGAATCTCCAAGAAATTCAAGTCTTTCATTATGTTCATTGACATCGCGATGCTCATTAATATAGGAACGATGAATAAAGGCTAACGCCAAAAGGGAACGGTTCCGAAACTGGTATCCGAGTTTTTCCTCTATAGCGGTGGAGTGGTCAATAAGATCTTTGATTGCATTCATAATCACCAGTGTAAAGAAGCTTCATTTTTTAGAAAATAAAAAATCCCATTATCTAGGATTAAAGTTGAGAAGGTGCTAAACTAATTGGGAAGTTATTCTCCCGCGCGCGCAAAATGTAGATTGAGCCCATGGAGTATATCCCAACTTAAGGAAATTTTATGAAATTTGCGATTACAGCGGACCAACGTCAATATTTTCATCAGCATCAGTTACTGGAATTAGAAGGATTGCTCTCTGGTTCTCAAATTAAACATTTGACATCTGCCATTGAAGCGTCGGTTTTTAAAAAAAAAGACACTCCAGGGGTGAAGTACATAAATCTCCCTGTAGATGAACTTTTTATGGCGGGCTATGACGTTTGGCGCACCGATCCAGCCATTGCAAAAATTGTCACAGATGTAAAATATGCTGAAATTGCAGGGGAACTCACTCATTCCCGCATTTTGCGATTGGGGTATGATCAATGGTTCCCAGCTAATCCTGTTGAGCCTAGGAAAAAATCTGCAGATTCTCTTTATTACAAAATGCTCTCCAAAACAGCTTCTTTGCGCAACGTCTGCTGCTTACAGGGTGTGCGCTGCGGAATTATGCTTTGCTTATCGGATAGCAACATTGCTAGCGATACCCCCTATGAAGGAGTTTTTTCACATACTGCCGGTAACGGTGTATTTATTGCCCCTGAAAGAGGCATCGATTTTACGACACTACTGAATCGTCCTGGACAGCAATTTTTGCTGATCGTATATACAGAAAAGACTACTCTATATACGATGCAAGAAGGAGATCCGCATGTTCATGAGCTAAAAAGATTAGGTTATGTCTTTGGCGATCGTCTTAACGATAGATTGAATCCCATCATATATAGGTAGGTTATGTCTAGGAAAGTACTGTTCGTTCTGTTAGCGACTCTCGGCTGCGTTGCAGCCCTTTTTTCGGAAGCGCCGTTAAAGTTGCAGTTCAGTACTGGCACTCCTGTAGAAATGGTGACCACGCAAACATATACTATCAACCAAGTGATTCCAGCCTTTAATTTAAAAGTCGAAGGCACTCAAACAATTACTTCACTGCTAACTCTGCGCGGTCTCAATTCTCCCAAGCAGCAGACAAAACCACCATTTTCATTAGATTGGACTTTGAAGGTCATCCAGTTAAACTTCTCTGCCAATGACCACACGATTGCCTTTGATTCGCGGCAGCCTCAAAACTCACTTCTATCCAAAGAATTAGCAAAATGGGTCGACCATCCAATACAACTTACAATTGATCCCAGCTTAAGCCTTGAACGCAATAGCGAGGAACTGGATAAGTTCATTAAGAAATTCCCTGCAATCCAAGAATTAGACCCCTACACATTTCTTGAAGGCGTAATCCTTCCCATTTTTGGCATCGCAGACCAGGAGATTATCAAAGGTGGTTCAATCAGCAGAACAAACCTTCGAGGTGATTTCGGAATAGCTCTTTCGGTTCTAAAATATGAGATCACGGAAATTACTGACCGCCTTGTGACAGCACGTTTTCAAGGGACCATCGAGCCAAAAGACCTGCCCCTAAAAAATATCTTTGGCAACGGTAAGGAAGGATCTGAATTACTGCAAGTTAATGTCGCCGGAACTGTGGAAGGAACAATCTCTTGGGATAAAAGCAATGCTCTGCTTTGCCGGCTTTCCGGGGATTGCGATTACCGCTGTAAAATTAAAATTGCAGGGTTAGAAGTCCCATTGACCGCTAAGCTTAAAACAACATTGCAGACGATGCCTGCTAGCATTCTGGTGCAATCTAAACCTTAAGCTTAACAATAACAGGGCCCACAGGATACCACTAAGTCCATTTTCCAACAGCAAATCGGATGGGCGGGATCGCTAGCGGCAGGATAATAGAAACGGTTATTTAAGTTAGAGCTTGGTACACCAAGTCTAAATCCTCAATATCCGTTTCTACTATACTGCCG